>NZ_LWEY01000883.1:0-7839 GCF_001634935.1 Oleiphilus sp. HI0043
GCCTAGTGGCAAAGTGATCGCTGCTAGAACGATGACCGCTTGCCAGCCCCAGAACATGAATGACGCGAGGGTGTCCGAGACCAGGCGTGCTTGGCAAGTCCGCTGCACCACATAAAACGATGTAGCAAATAGAGCACTACCCCCAAAAGCAAAGATAACTGCGTTAGTGTGCAGTGGGCGAATACGACCGAAGCTTAAATAAGGTGAATCGAAGTTTAGCTCTGGCCATACTAATTGAGCAGCGATAAGAACACCGACGGCCATGCCGACAATACCCCATACCACCGTCATAATGGCAAACTGTCTTACAACTTTGTAGTTGTAAGTGATTTGGTTGGTCTCTTTGCTCATCGTTGAGGGTCCATTATTCTACATAAAGTGGAAACGCAAAAAATAAGAAATGTAAACCTTGCACACATCGCTTATTTTTTTACTACCTAAGTAATGATTTAGGGGTATGTTAATACCCCCAAATCGGCTAGGCGTGAAGGGTACTGATCAGAAAGGACAAAATCAATCTTTTATCACGAAAGTTAGGGGGGAAAGTTGATGTATATGAACTTGGTTTAAGCCGATGGAATGCGCAAATGACTTATATAATAATGACTTACAAAAAATGAGGTTTAATTTGCTATTTTTTAAGTATCGAGATAGATTTTTGGAGTACAGTTTGCGTTGAATGGAGCAAGACGCAACTGTACTCATTGAGCAGATTGCAGAGAAGATGTTTAAGGCATTTCCAAAACGGTAACTTTTTCTTCTCTTTCTAGCATGAGGTTTAACTTGTCCATCATTTCCTTGCGTTCGTGGGATTGTTGCCATGCTTGCCAATCTTGAGTGCTACGCCAGTTGCAAAGGATGACTCGGTGTCTTGAGTTGGTAATATCTTTTAATGACTCCCCAGAAATAAAGCCCGGAGCTCGAATGGCTTTTTGTAGCGTTTGTTTTGCAGTATCCTCATAGTTTGCTTCCAGTGATTCCGCGATGGATCTTTCGATAATAACCCTAATCATGGCATGCCCCTCCAGTGTGCTGTTGTTTTAAGTATAGATTAAAAAAGAGAGCTAGATGTTACATCAACACCTTTTGGATACTCAAGGTTTGTATTGTCCTGAACCTGTTATGATGCTGCACTCAAAAATTGACGAGATGCAAAGTGGGGACGTGGTCAAGGTAATCGCTTCCGACCCGGCCACTCAGCGTGATATACCAAAATTCTGTCAGTTTCTTGGTCATGAACTGCTCGATCAGAGCCAGGAAAACGGCAATTATATTTATCTGCTGAGAAAAGCCTGAAAGTAGTTCTCATGTCGATGTTTCGAGTTTGCACTTTTCAGATCATGCTCTATCTTTTTAGTATGCACCTTTAATTATTCAAATATAGATTGTCAGGTGCTTGCGATATAAATATTAGCTAAAGTTGATTTGGGTATCTATGACTGACAGTGCTACGGGTAGTGTGAAAGTTTCCGTTAATAATTCTTGTACTACTCTCTATATCAGTGGAAGTTTCGCATTTCATTTGCAGAGCGAATTCCGATCAGCTTACTAAAAGGAGGTTGGTGACAGCCGTCTGGTTCAGGTTGATCTCTATGATGTCGAATACATGGATAGTTCCGGTTTGGGAATGTTGCTGGTCATGAAGAAGTTTCTAGACGGTGCAGGTGTGGCCTATGAGATCGTTCGTTCGCGTGGGCAGACCTATGACCTGTTGAGCATGACGCACTTTAATCAGTATTTCAGCATCAATGGTGAGAGTCCGGCTCCTTCGTTGGCTAAATAGTTTTCTGATTCGGTTAGTACAAATAAAAGAAAAGAGTTGCAGTTATATGCGTGATAATGAAGTAATCAAATGTATTCAGGACTTATTCTTTCAGTCGTGTAAAGACTTGTTTGAAAACCTGGATTGCAATGTAGGCTTGATGGTAGATAAACCTGAGCGCCTTGAAAATTGCCCTATTGCTTGCATTGACGGCGGTTCATCAGATATCGAATTCAAAATCGCTTTGGAGCTTCCTTTGCCTGTACTGGCCTTAACTTACCCAGTGGGTGAGGGGATTACCAAAGTTGAAGAGGACCGCTTGGAAGACTGGATTTCTGAGCTTTCAAACCAGTTGATTGGTCGTTTAAAAACTAAGTTGATAGCGCATGAGTGCTTTATCAGTATTGGTTTTCCGGCCACTTTTTTTGGTGTTAATGTCGATGACTTATTAGCTGAAAACAGTACGATCGATTCATATTATTTTGATATTGATCGTGAAGTTGCAGGATGCAGTATTTCTATTGAGGTATATGATGAAGCCTTATCATTCTGCTTGGAGGCAAATAGCCATGAAGAAGACCAAAATGAAGGTGAGTTAGAACTTTTCTAATATTGCGCTTCAATTTATTGTCTTACCAGCGCCTGCCCCAGGTGCTGATCGAAGCCATTGGCACTAATTTCCCCTACGATTCTCAGATCCTTGATTTCTTTGCCTTTTTTATCAAACAGCAGGATAGATGGTGGGCCGAAGAGGCCAAACCTTTCCAGTAGTGCCTTATTTTCATCTGTATTGTCGGTCACGTCTGCCTTAACGAGATAAAATTGACGTAGCTTGCTGTCGATATTAACAAGCGGAAAAACCTCATTCTCCATTACCTTACAGCTGATACACCAGTCGGCGTAAAAATCTACCAATAGAGCTTGGCCGTTTTGCTTTGCAATGGCGAGATGTTGTTCAAGCCCGGTATTCGAATAAATAGTATTGAAAGGGAGCTTGTTAGGTTTCTGTGTGTTGGTTTGCTGGTTGCTAATCAGAGTTTCCAGGGGGTTGAGTGGGTTTGTGGCTTGAGTAAGTGAGCCAATAAATAATAATGCGGCGTATAAGGCCAGGAGCAAGCCTAAACCTTTAGAGACTCTTTCTATTCCAGGCTTAGCTGCATCAAAAGCACCCATCTGGCTTGCTGTTAGGCCGCATAACAACGCCCATAAAAATAGCGAAACTGACTCAGGGATAACACGGCTAATGAGCCAGATTGCCACGGCAATTAGCATTATGCCGAAAGCGTATTTTACTTTGTCCATCCAGGCGCCGGCTTTAGGGAAGAACTTACCGCCACCTATAGCGATCAGGATTAATGGCACACCCATACCCAAGCCCAGAGCAAATAATGAAAGGCCTCCGATAACTGCGTCTGCTGTACTGCTTATATAAAGTAACGCACCTGCGAGCGGGGCTGAGACACACGGTGAAACAATTAGTGCTGATAGTGCACCGATAAAGAATACGCTGGTGATATGCCCACCATTAAGGTTTTGGCTGGTGGTATTGAGGCGGTCTCTTAAGAAAGCGGGGAGTTGCAGCTCGTAAAGGCCGAACATAGCTAAGGCAAGCAAAATAAATATTGCCGAAAATACGCTTAATACAATTGGGTCTTGCAGGGCTGCCTGTACATTGGCTCCCGCACCGAGCAGTCCTGTCACCACGCCTGCTGCAGCATAGGTTGCCGCCATACCGATAACGTAGGCTAGGGAAAGCATAAAGGATTTACCGACCGTTGGCTTTTGCTGGCCAGCAATAATGCTGGTAATAATCGGGATCATTGGAAACACGCAAGGTGTAAAGGTCAATCCGATCCCGAGTAAAAAGAATATTCCTACAATCGCCAGCAGGCTACTGTTCTGAATAAAGCTAAAGACGCCCGCAGCGTTTTCAAAGTCTGGGCTTTCTTGAGATGAAGGCGTTTGTTGCTGGTTGGGAGCTTGAAGCTTGTTGCTAGTTGTGTCGCTATTACTTTTTTGCGCTACATATAAGACCTTTTCGTGCTTTGGTGGGTAGCACAAGCCTGCATCTGCACAGCCTTGGGAGCTTATTTTAATCTCGACATCACTTAGTGAAGCATCGACGTCAATAGGAAGAGCAATTTCAACGTGCTTATAGAACGCATGAACCAAGCCAAAGTAATCATCCTGTTTAGGCTTTCCCTGGCTAGAAAATTCGGGAGGGCCAAGCTTTACCAGAGGTTCTAATGACTTATCGACAAGGCGGAATTTGAAGCGTTCTTTGTATAAATAGTAGCCGTCAGCTATTTCCCAAGACAGCTTTAAACCATTGTCTGTAGGCGATGAGCGAAATTTGAATGCCTCATCAACCTTTAGGAACTCATTCTGGCTTGATTCAAATAATCCCTTGCTATCTGAGCTAGAAAAACTAGTACCGCCAGAGGAATATGCGTCGGAGGTGAATGTTCCAAGAGTTAGGTAGATAATAACTAATAGGATATTTCTCATACTGGTTCAAAACCTTGCGATTGCATATATTGCACTTTAGATATAAATCTACTGTGTTGGTTCAATCAAAACTGTTAAATAGAACGATAAGAGGCAATAGATTTGTATAAATTCGTAATCATGCCATTATAAGTCGCTTTTGTGGGCTTGAAGATTAATATTCGATTAGATATTCCCAGGCTGCAAAAGTTTGATTGGTCGTAAGAAGGATTGTTAATCCGGTGGTAAATACTGAACAACAGCGCACCCAGTCCAGCTGTGAAAATAAGCTCGTTGATACAGCATTTGCTGATGTCACAGAATTAGTTAGAATTTTCAATAACTTGTTTATAACTCTCGAAGGTACTGAGTTGGTGGTGGGGGCTGATGAACCTCTCTATCTGCCAGCCTCGGAGACGGGTAGCTTATGCCAGGTTATTTCAAGGTTTGATTACTTCTCAAGCGCATTACATGAAATTAGTCATTGGTGTATTGCGGGTAAAGAGCGGCGCAAGTTAATTGATTTTGGTTATTGGTATGAGCCAGATGGGCGCAGTGACCAACAGCAACGCGAATTTGAGAAAGTCGAGATTAAGCCGCAGGCGCTTGAGTGGATTATGACGGAAGCTTGTGGAATGCGCTTTCGTTTGAGTGTCGATAATATTGCTCAGCCAGATGTTGGGGCGAGTAAAGAGTTTATCTGTGAGGTGGCTCAGCAGGCGGCTGACTACATAGAAAATGGCTTACCTGAAAGAGCTAACTTATTTGTTCAAGCTTTGCTAAGTCACTATCGGCCTGATTGTCGGTGCCTGGAAAGTGACGCATTTTCACTTGATAGGCTAAGCTAATGACAGTTTTAAGCAAATTAGCGGCTAATTAGGTGTATTCCGCTTGCAAGGCAGGGTTAGGGGGCATAAGCTCTCAGGTCAATATTTTAAGTGTTACTAGAGTGTATTCTAAATGAAGTTAAGTGGTTTTTTTGGTAAGAAAAAGCAAGACGAGTCGAATAAGGCACAAGGTGCCTCGACCAAAACTAACAAGCCTGCTTCGGCAAAAGAAGGGGGCGCCAATAAACCTCAAGCAAAGAAACACCCAAAACCTGAAACAGCAGGTAAGCCTCAACACAAAGGTGGCAAGAAAGGAAGCGCTCAAGCTAATGTACAAGAACAAGGGGCGAGTGTAGCGCCAAAAAAACAGGCTTGGAGTGCTGAGCAATATGTCGTAGCGCCCGAGGAAGGCAAGACCCGCTTTCACGATTTAGGTTTGCAAAATGACTTATTGCATGGCATCGCTGATCTGAAATATGAATATTGCAGCGACATTCAGGCAGAATCTCTACCTCACACTTTAAAAGGCTATGACGCCATTGGTAAGGCTGCTACGGGCACCGGCAAAACTGCAGCCTTCCTGATTACCATTATTAATGACTTGCTATCTCGACCTGTGCCAAAAGGTGATCGTTATGCAAGTGAACCCAGAGCACTGATTATTGCGCCAACACGAGAGCTGGCGCTGCAGATAGAGAAAGATGCTGTTGCCCTGACTAAACATATGGATATGTCGATTTATTCAGTGCTGGGCGGCATCGACTACCAAAAGCAAAAAGATTATGTGCGCAATACCGTTATCGATATTTTGGTTGCGACACCAGGGCGTCTGATCGACTTCCTCAACAGCAATGATTTGTATCTGGATCAGATCGACTTTTTGGTTATAGATGAAGCTGACCGTATGCTGGACATGGGCTTCATTCCTGATGTGAAGCGTATCATCAGTAAGTGCCCAAGAGAGGATAATCGTCAGACCTTATTATTTAGCGCGACCTTTAGTGACGATGTTTTGAACTTGGCAAACCGCTGGACGGTTAACCCTGTTTTCATTGAAATTGAAGCTGAGCAGCTGACGACGGATAAAGTCGAGCAGAAGATATTTATGGTGCCTACCGATGAAAAACTGGAAATAATTTGCCGCTATATTGAGGAAAACGATGTTAAGAAGGCCATCATCTTCGGCAACCGTCGGGATGAAACTCGTCGCCTTGAAGCTGAATTGAAATCTAAAGGTGTCAAAGCTGCGCTGTTATCTGGTGAAGTCCCTCAACATAAGCGCATCAGAACGCTTGACCAGTTTAAAAATGGAAAAATAGAAATCCTGGTTGCAACCGACGTGGCTGGACGTGGCATCCATGTAGATGGCGTGAGTCATGTATTCAATTATAACCTTCCTGAAGACGCCGAAGATTATGTCCATAGAATCGGTCGAACAGGGCGTGCGGGTGAAAAAGGAATCTCTATTTCCTTCGCCTGTGAAGACGATGCCTTCCTGCTTCCAGAGATAGAAAAGTACATTGGTATGAAACTTCCATGTGAATATCCTGCACACCTGGTTGGAAAATAAATTAATAAGACGGTTTTGTTTGAAGAATGAAAATTGTTGCTGATGAAAATATCCCCTTACTCACACGTTTTTTTGGTGATTTAGGTGACATTGTTAAGTTGCCCGGGCGGGAGATTAAGGCGGAACATTTGAGTGATGCAGATTTCTTGATAGTACGCTCAGTAACCAAAGTAAACCGTGAGCTTTTAGAAAACAGTTCAGTTAAGTTTGTTGGAACATGCACCATCGGTATTGATCATATTGATACTGATTACCTTGATCAGCAGGGCATTCGCTACTGTAATGCGCCTGGCTGTAATGCTAACTCTGTTGTTGAGTATGTTTTAAGTTGCTTATCAATTCTAACCGAAACTCATTCGCTCGATTTAGGCTCGGTAACAGTCGGTATTGTGGGTTATGGCAATGTTGGTAGCTTACTTGCTGCGCGCTTGGAGAAGCTGGGAATCAAGTTTAAAGCCTGTGACCCGTTTTTGGATGATGATTCACTTGTATCATTTGAAGAAGTGATGCGCTGCGACCTGATATCACTTCATGTGCCCTTAAGTAAAGAAGGTACGCATCCAACCTACCATATGATCGATAAGCAGGTGCTTGAAAGCTTGCAGCCAGAGCAAATTCTGATTAATTCGAGTCGGGGGCCGGTTATCGATAATGATGACCTGAATGACTTCCTAGATCATCAGCCACAGTTTACCGCTATCCTTGACGTGTGGGAGAGAGAGCCTGAGCTTAATGTCGAATTGGCTCGCAAAGTCTTTATTGGTACGCCGCATATTGCCGGCTATAGTTTTGACGGTAAGGTCTTGGGGACTGAAATGGTTTACCGGGCCTTATGCCAGTTTTTAGGTTTACCATCTCGCCACTCTTCTGGGCAATTCTTAGAAGAGCCGCCTTTGTCTAAAATGGCCTTTACTTCAAATGCAGATGTTGATTGGTCTATTCATACTGCAATTCGAGCCTGCTTTGATGTGCGTCATGACCATAGTTTACTGCAAGCCAGCTTACGCTTACCTGATGAAGAGCGATGGCAGGCCTTTGACCGCTTCCGAAAGAACTACCGCTGCCGGCGCGAGTTTTCAGGTGTAAAGATTCAATTGAAGAAAGTTAACTCAGAATTGCTAAGTAAGTTTAAGTCTTTAGGTTTTAATGTTAAGTCCTAAAATTGATACCTTAATAATGATAATAAGAGGTTA
>NZ_LWEY01000884.1:0-281 GCF_001634935.1 Oleiphilus sp. HI0043
GATCAAGCTTATACTATCGACATACCTTATTGGCCTTTCTATGCCTTGATGGCTTTTATCGGGCTTGTGACAACGCTTCAATCATTGAGTTTGCTATGGGCTAGTCTAGATTCAAGTCAAACCAAAGAGGGGCATTCGTGAACCCTGAAAGTGTTGGCCTGTTGGCCATGGCCTGCTTGCTTATATTAATCGCTCTACGTGTACCGATTGCTATCGCTTTGATAGCGGTAGGGCTGCTTGGAAATGTCTACCTTCAGAGCTTTGAGTCGGCTATCGTTCAG
>NZ_LWEY01000885.1:0-270 GCF_001634935.1 Oleiphilus sp. HI0043
TTAGTCGAGGCTTATTTGGTAAAGCGCCTAACACGGCTTATATCGAGAAGACGCTAAAAGACTTATCACTGTGGGATAAGAAAGATAACCGTATTATGGAGTTGTCAGGTGGTATGAAGCGCCGTGTGTTGATAGCCAAAGCGCTGTCGCATGAACCCAAGATTTTATTCTTGGATGAGCCGACAGCTGGGGTTGATGTTGAGCTGCGAAAAGATATGTGGGAGTTGGTCCGTAAGCTTCGAGAAAAGGGGGTCACGATTATCCTCACCA
>NZ_LWEY01000886.1:0-630 GCF_001634935.1 Oleiphilus sp. HI0043
GCGGTAAATAATATTAAAATCCTTATCACTAAAGTAACCTTCCTTTATGAGACTTAACGCCGCGTTAACCGCGCGAGCCGAAGGCGAGTCCGGTTGAACGCTTGGTTAGAATTTCTTTATTTAGTACGTTTTAACTTCAAAATACTTTATTTTCTTGTTTTCAATAACTGGATCGATCACGTATATATTCCCAGCTTCCAGCCGCGCGATGATATTATTATCTTCTACTCTAGTTCGCTCCATTTCTGCGTATGCTTCAGAGCTTGCTACAATGGCACCAGTATCAACGCTTGCCCCCATGGCTCCGCCAGCAACACCTCCTGCAATAGCTCCTGCGATATATGCACCTTCATTGTACTTGTGACTGGTTACCTCAATTTCATACTCTCCGGGTTTGACATATAACCATCGTTTAGACTTTCCAGAAAGTTTTTCGCCATTAATTGACTTAAGTAACACTGTATAAATTGTTCCAGCCCTTTGTCCTTCACTGTATGTATACAAGATTGCTGACTCGCTTTTAGGGGTATTCTTTGAGACGTTGAAATAGCTAGAGGCACACGAACTAAGCAAGCTAGCGAGTATTGTTATTGAAAGTAGCTTGATCATCTTAATTTAACTCCAAATAAT
>NZ_LWEY01000887.1:0-485 GCF_001634935.1 Oleiphilus sp. HI0043
AAACAGAGAAATACCCTTAGTACCTTCTGGTGCGCCAGGAAGACGTGCTAGAACAATGTGAACGATGTTATCAACCATATCGTGCTCACCGGCAGAGATGAAGATCTTCGTACCCGTGATGTTGTAGCTACCATCAGCATTTGGCTCAGCCTTAGTAGTCAAAATACCTAGGTCAGAACCACACTGAGGCTCTGTTAAACACATGGTACCCGTCCACTCACCGCTGATCAGCTTAGTTAGATAAGTTTCCTGCTGCTCAGGCGTACCATGCTCTTGAATTGTCGCACGTGCACCGTGGCTTAGGCCTGGATACATACCCCAAGACCAGTTAGCAGTACCAATCATTTCACTCAAAGCGATGTTGATGGACTCAGGTAGACCTTGTCCACCGTGCTCAACAGGCGCGTTCATTGAAGGCCAGCCGCCTTCTACAAATTGGTTATATGCTTCTTTAAAACCTGTTGGCGTTTTAACACCATCTTCAC
>NZ_LWEY01000888.1:0-740 GCF_001634935.1 Oleiphilus sp. HI0043
CCTTTGGGATTTTGCTGCCACCGCGTGTATCTGTTCAGAAGCCGGTGCATTTGTTTGTGATTATAAGGGACAAGTTCTAGAACTGAATAAAGCAGACAGCACCTTCATGAACCAAAACGGCGTTATCTTCAGTACCGAAAAAGAGCTTGTAGCCGTGATTCAGTCTTTGTATTCCGGCTAGATTCAACTCGCTTTTGAGTAGAAACTGTCACAGCAAGCTTTAGCAAATTTATTCTTGAGTCTAGCTTCAATGCCATCAACCAAGACTTTCTGTATTTCCTGATCACTTACTGTATTGATCTGCCGAATGGCTGAAGGGCTAGTAATATTAACCTCGGTAATATAACCACCAATAAAGTCGAGCCCAGCCAGAGCAATGCCTTCATTTAATAAGAAAGGGCGCATCGTATCGATTATATACTGCTCTCTGAGCGAAACCTCTCCAGCTTCGCAACGCGCACCCTGATGAATATTCGCCAGAAAATCACCTTGCTGTGGCAATCGATTCACCACACCTATAAACAGGACTTAGACTTCTCATCCGCCGAGCAACAATTTCTCATCAAAAAAGACATTAACTCTGTCATGTTGGCAAAGTTCGCTTTGCAGTATAAGTTTCTACTTTCCCTTTGCTGGCTAAGCAAAGCGCATTGCATCAGCTTGGAAATATGATGTGACAAGGTTGAAGCAGGTATACCCAACTTTTTCTGTATGTCGCCCACTGTCATACCACTCTGCCC
>NZ_LWEY01000889.1:0-581 GCF_001634935.1 Oleiphilus sp. HI0043
TCATTTCTGGTCACTGATTTCTTTATATGTATGGGCAGGCGCTCACCACCTACATTACAGCGCTCTTCCTGACTGGGCACAGAGTGCGGGCATGATCATGTCCCTAGTCCTACTAGCTCCATCATGGGGTGGTATGATCAACGGTATGATGACGCTTTCTGGTGCATGGCATAAACTACGTACTGACCCAGTACTACGTTTCTTGGTTGTATCGCTTTCTTTCTATGGCATGTCTACTTTCGAAGGTCCGATGATGTCTATCAAGACTGTAAACGCGCTATCTCACAACACTGACTGGACTATTGGGCACGTTCACTCTGGTGCACTCGGTTGGGTAGCGATGATTTCTATCGGTGCGGTTTATCACTTGATTCCAAAGCTTTATGGCATTAAAGAAATCAGTGACCAGAAATGAATAATAGATAGTCTGTAAGAATAAACTGGCTTGCCAGTCTGTTTAGGAACGAAGTAGTACATAATGCCCAAGAAGCCTGAGAAAAGCCTGAAAGTAGTTCTCATGTCGATGTTTCGAGTTTGCACTTTTCAGATCATGCTCTATCTTTTTAGTATGCACCTTTAAT
>NZ_LWEY01000890.1:0-527 GCF_001634935.1 Oleiphilus sp. HI0043
CTTTAGCATGAGTGGCTCATCACCCACCTCTTCAGGCAAGCTATCGGCTAACACTTCTCGACACTCTGTAGATGGAATTGATGCACCGTACCCTCTGCTGACGATACCAGGCTGATAGCCTCTTTCCTGAAGCGCTTGCACCAAGTATGCAACCAATGGTGACTTTCCAGTCCCGCCGAGCGTAATATTGCCAACCACTATAATGGGTAAACTGGAACGATATGAGGTCTTAAAACCTAAGCGGTATAGCCATGCCCGTATGACCAAAATAAGCATATAGATAAGTGACAGTGGTGCCAGCAGGTATAGCCAAGCAGCACCTTGGTACCAAGCATCGGTTATGCTCGTTGAAGCAGCACGTTGCTGATCCTGACTAGGCATCGTCCGCCAGGTTCATATTGTAAAGTTTGGCGTACTCACCATTTGCAGCCAGAAGTGATTGATGTGTTCCCTGCTCGATTACACGACCTTGGTCCATCACTACAATTTTATCTGCATTTTCTACAGTCGATAGGCGATGCGCGATC
>NZ_LWEY01000891.1:0-521 GCF_001634935.1 Oleiphilus sp. HI0043
TGTGCAAACAAATTGATGAGCGCCGATGGCGGGTACCTTACTTTTAAAGAGTTCTTCGATCGCATTCATGCAATATCTCAATCGGATATCGACTCTAAATCTCAGTCGGTGCTTGAAGATCTCCGGTTCTATGGTGAGTCTATCATTCCATATGCCTAGTAAAGAGCTTCAGATAGCGCGGGCTATCTGAAGCTAAATAAGCTTTTTCTAGAACTTGCTGAACCCTTGCCATTGTTCAGTAGAAAGATTCGTCATGCCCTCGGCGCTGTTAATTTCTGTCTTTTCTGGTTCTCTTGCCTGAGAGTTTTCAGAATTAGATTTTGCGACAACAGTAAGCACCCCGTTTTCGTCAGCAATAATGTTCTGAACTAGAGTGCTCATATCTTCTAAGGTAAGAGAGTTCACTTCTTTAGCTAATTGTTCTTTGGTGTCGAAGTCTACATTTTTTATATCAATGTCTTTCCAAAACCTATTGGAGCGTGAATAAAGGGTGTTGTCTTGCTTTAGTAGGTTTGCAACAA
>NZ_LWEY01000892.1:0-301 GCF_001634935.1 Oleiphilus sp. HI0043
ATCAAGGTAAGCCACATAATGTAACCGTAGCCAATTGTCGCGGGTAAGAAGCCTAGAAGAATGCGGGCTTTATCGCTAGTCGACTTAGGCTTAGCCATGTGAGGTTTTATAGCTAGCACAATGAAGCCGAAAGGGTTGTACAGTGCTCCAAAGCACGTGGTGTAAATGACCCAGCCGGGTAGTTCTAGGCTAAGCTTTTCATTCAAATAATAGCAGGCTACCAGCAATAGGCACATCAAGATGTAATCAATATGCGCTCGGATNAGCTGGTGGCTAGCAGGAAATAGACGCTTAAGTGCTT
>NZ_LWEY01000893.1:0-9823 GCF_001634935.1 Oleiphilus sp. HI0043
TTCGGTATGAACTCAAAACCCCGTATCGCAATGGCACAACCCATGTGATCTTCGAACCCATGGACTTCATGGCCAAGCTGGCTGCACTGGTACCCAAGCCGCGCGTCAACCTCACCCGATTCCACGGAGTCTTCGCACCGAACAGCAAACACCGTGTTCAGGTCACACCGGCTAAACGCGGAAAAAAGCCTGACAAACTAGAAGCAGCCGATACTGACTGGCTCGATAAGACCCCTGAAGAGCGGCACCATGCCATGACATGGATGCAGCGACTTAAGCGAGTCTTCAATATTGATATTGAGGTTTGCGAGCACTGTGGAGGGCATGTCAAAGTGATTGCCAGCATTGAGGATCCGGACATAATCGAGCAGATTCTTAAACATCTCAAACAGAAGGCGGCCAAAGCCGATACTAACCATCACACCCAGCCGCCAGAGCGAGCCCCACCACTGACTCCCAGCCTGTTCGGCCCATCGCAGACTCGTTTATTTAATTGACGCTCCTAAGCTCTCAATCCATGTACTGTCAGCCTTTGCGGCAGGCCGGTGGGGCAACTGTCGGCTAAAGATCCATTCGCCAGGCACTTTTCGGTCAAATCGACCAAAATACGACCTTCTTTGGGCGCTGTGAAGCTAAATTCCGGGGCTTAGGCAATAAAAATGAGCGGCAATTTCGGGTATGCTACTTCATCCGAAGGGTGAAAAGGTGCTTTAAACGTCCTATACGCCTCAATTCGCCTTCAACGTGCCGGTAGCCGTACAAAATCGAAGCGGCAAAGGTGTGTGGCAAGTAAAAGGCGTCATGCTATTCATTTTTATCACTGACTTTTTGATAATGATGCTGAATGCTTTGCTGTCAGCTATCTATTTCTTTTAGACTACTCTATCGACAAGGCTTAGGAGACTTCTACCATGATTAAAGCATATGCAGCGTTTGAAGCAGGTGGTGAACTAAAACCATTCGAATACGATCCTGGTGATTTACCAGACGACCAAGTTGAAATTGCCGTCGAGCACTGCGGCATTTGCCACAGTGACCTAAGCATGCTCAACAACGAATGGGGAATGACCCAATACCCTTTTGTGCCCGGGCATGAGGTGATCGGCAAAGTGAACGCCATCGGTAAGCGCGTTAAGTCGATTCAAATTGGACAGACTGTCGGCTTAGGCTGGCACTCTGGCTACTGCATGAGCTGCTCGTCCTGCCATAGCGGCGACCATAACCTTTGCGCTTCAGCCCAAGGAACCATCATCGGTCATCACGGCGGATTTGCTGACAAGGTACGCGCGGAAGAAAGTAGCGTCGTTGCCTTACCCGAGGGTTTTGAAGAGCCTTCAGCCGCCCCTTTGTTTTGTGCTGGCGTGACCGTTTTCAATCCACTTGTTGAATACAACATTAAACCCATCGACACCGTTGGCGTCATTGGGATTGGTGGACTAGGCCACTTAGCCCTACAGTTTTTACGTGCCTGGGGCTGTGAAGTCTGGGCCTTTACCTCATCTGAAGCTAAAAAAGCTGAAGCCCTAGAGCTTGGTGCGCACTATACCGTTGACTCCAAAAACCCTGACGAACTCAACGCTCTGGCCGGCAAGTTTGACTTGGTCTTATCCACCGTTAATGTGAAACTCAAATGGAACCAATACGTCAATACACTCGCCCCCAAGGGCAAGCTACATTTTGTCGGTGCGACACTTGAGCCTTTAGATCTTAACGTATTTTCATTGATGGCCGGTCAACGCTCAGTGTCTAGCTCTCCTGTTGGGAGTCCGCAAGCACTGCGCAATATGTTGTCATTTGCAAAGCGACACGACATTAAACCCAAGGTTGAGCACTTCAAGTTCGACCAAGTCAATGAAGCGATAGCCAGACTTGAGAGTGGCAAGGCGCATTACCGAATTGTCTTAAGCAAATAGGAAATTAGAATGTCCAAAGTTAGTATCGATTTCCCGGATTACGCTCACTTCTCGATGTCGCAATCAGTTCGGATACAGGACGTAAATTACCGTAAGCACCTCGGCCATGACAAATTAGTCTCGATGATTCATGAAGCCAGGGCTGCTTTTTTTGAATCGATAGGTATATGTGAACTTGAAGACAGCGCTCAAGGCTACATTCTGGCAGACCTGCAAGTCATGTATATCGACGAGGCTTTTTTTGGTGATGAATTGGTATTTGATATTGCTGTCACGGAGGTGTCGAATAGAAGCTGCCAAATGCTCTACCGAGTCAGCAAAGCCACAGATGACAAAGATAAGCCAAAAATCATTACCTTGGCAAAGACCGGTGTGGTTTTCTATGACTATGAGCAAAGAAAGGCAATTTCAGTGCCGCAGAGTATTGTAGTGTTCTAATTTCTGCATCAGTTAATTTTCCAGGTAATCGACGTCTCTGCATAAGGGGTAACTCCTAAATCGAACTGAGAATTACCCCCAATTTACCCCCTAATAAAAATATGCAAGGGGTAAAGCATGACTGAATCTGACGCAATTGACCGGATATGAACGTACCTGAAAGGCGACAACCTACGCTAAGCCACTGTAAATATTGGACTTTGACAGTACTTGACTGTAATTGAATGAATCTGACTGAAATGAGTATGGTGCCCGGGGCCGGAATCGAACCGGCACGTCCCGAAGGACGACAGATTTTAAGTCTGTTGCGTCTACCAATTTCGCCACCCGGGCTTTGGGGGCTTTTACATTTAACACCAAAGGGATGCTAAATGGAGGCGCGAGCCGGAGTCGAACCGGCCTACGTGGATTTGCAATCCAGTGCATAACCGCTTTGCTATCGCGCCTTTAAACTTGTACTAAACAAGAGCTTCAAATTCTACCATAGGATTGCAGCAATCCAGTGCACTCTTGTTAATCGGGCAGAGCCCTAAGCGCTTTGCTATCGCGCCTTTAAACTTGTACTAAACAAGAGCTTCAAATTCTACCGTAGGATTGCAGCAATCCAGTGCACTCTTGTTAATCGGGCAGAGCCCTAAGCGCTTTGCTATCGCGCCTTTAAACTACACCGTAAACTATATCGATAAATCTTTATAGTCCACTAACAAAAAACCTCGGATAAATCCGAGGTTTTTTAGAATTTGGAGCGGGAAACGAGATTCGAACTCGCGACCCCAACCTTGGCAAGGTTGTGCTCTACCAGCTGAGCTATTCCCGCAGATCACTTCATATTTCATTGCAACACTCTAGTAAAAAACAACTTTGCGTTGCCTGTGTTGCTGAAGTGGCGCATATATTAACGGATTCGATTTAAGAGTCAAGCAATGTTTAAGAGAATAATTCACTTTTTTTCAGCTATCTATTTTCCGAGAAGCAGATCGATTATTTTTTATACCAAAGCAGTAATACTTACTCCGCTTCTAACTCTCTTCAGAGAATAAGTGCTCCCACGATGCTGTGAGATATTGGTACATTGACCATAGCGTAAGAATCGATGCGAAGTATATAAGGCCAATCCCAGACCAATAAAACCAGTCAGATTCAGGGCCTAGCAACAACAGCATAATGGAGCCCATCTGGCACATAGTTTTTAGCTTACCGATGAACGACACCGCAACATTATCACGTTTGCCCTGCTCTGCCATCCACTCTCGCAAGGCTGAAACGACAATTTCACGCCCAATAATAATCATCGCTGGAATCGTCACCCAGACAGAGTAATAGCTTTCGATTATCACCGCCAAGGACATTGCCACCATCAGTTTATCTGCGACTGGATCAAGAAAAGCACCAAAGGGTGTAGTCTGGTTCCACTTTCTTGCCAGGTAGCCATCAAGATAATCCGTACAACCTGCAATAAAAAATAACGCTGCAGCTAAGATGGCACTCGATTCTATCGGCAAGTAATACGCTACGACAAAAACCGGAATAAGAACAATTCTGGAAACGGTAAGGATATTTGGTAAATTCATGAAAACTTCTAGCTGCCTTAGTAATACTTTATTTACGAGCTATGGAGCGTCAAATAGATATGCTCTGCCAAACTCGTGCTAATTCCTGATACTTTTGCTATTTCTTCGGTCGACGCCTTTTTGATATTCGAGACGCTACCAAAATACTGCAGCAACGCTTTTCGCCTCTTAGCCCCTACCCCTTCAATATTCTCTAACGTTGATTGACGCCTTGCCTTATCTCTACGATTCCGGTGCCCGGTAATCGCAAAGCGGTGGGCTTCGTCCCGTATTTGCTGAATTAAATGCAACCCCGGATTATCAGAAGCACAGTCTATCGTTTTTAAGTGGCCAGCCTTTTCAGGTATTAGCAATGTTTCAAAGCCGGGTTTACGCGTAACACCCTTGGCAACGCCAATTACATTAAGATCTGACAAGTTTAACCTGTCGAAGACCTCAAGTGCCAGATTTAGTTGACCTTTGCCACCATCAATTAAAATCAGGTCTGGTCGTTTATCGGGGTTATCTTTCAATGCCTTGTAGCGCCTTTCCAGTGTCTGACGCATTGCAGCGTAGTCATCCCCTCCGGTAATACCTTCAATATTATAGGTCCGATAGTCCGACTTCATTGGCCCCGCCTCATTAAAGACAACACAGGAGCCCACTGTTTTTTCACCTGAGCTGTGGCTAATATCAAAGCACTCCATGCGTTTGGGTCGATCCTCAAGCTGCAGTAGTTCCGCCAGAGCATCGAACTTATGAAACATGTTTTCTTTATTAGCCAAGTGCGTTTGCAGGGCATTTTCTGCATTCGTGCTCGCTAGCTTAAGCCATTGCGCCTTTAATTGTTTCACCTTGGTAGAGATTTTCACCTTCTTACCAACTACCTGCTCGATGGCTTCGGTAATCAATGCCTGATTACTCAATGATTCGTTTAGAACAATCTCTCCCGGAATATCTCTAGACTCATTCTGGCCAATATAATATTGCTCGACAAAGCTCGACAGCATTTCATTATTGCTCATCTCCAGAGACAACTTGGGGAAGTAGTTCTTATGGCCAAGAATTCGCCCGTTACGCACATAAAGCATTGATGCTACAACCGAGCCGCCTTTTGCTACGAGTACAACTACATCCAGGCTCTGCGTCCCACCCTCGGCAGACTGGCTTTCCTGAACATGTCGAAGATGCTCAATCTGATCTCTTATCTCTGCGGCCTCTTCGAACTTAAGCTCTATAGAAGCCTGCTCCATTTGCGAAATAAGCCTACGGATTAATTCAGGACTCTTTCCCTGCAGAAACATCTCAACACTTTTAACATCTTCCAGGTACTCTTCGTGACTAACCAAACCGACACACGGAGCTTTGCAGCGTTTTATCTGATACTGAAGACAAGGGCGAGAGCGGTTGTTGTAATAGCTATCATGACATTGGCGAACCTTGAAGATTTTCTCAAGCATGTTCAGGCTTTCTTTTACTGAACCAGAGCTTGGAAAGGGCCCGAAATAACGTCCAACCTTCCCTTTGCTACGCGCCCTTTTCATGGATAATGAAGGGTATTCTTTATCGCTTGCCAAATAGATATAGGGGTAAGACTTATCATCTCGCAAGAGAATATTGTACGGGGGCTTAAGGGTCTTTATCTGATTCTGTTCTAGAATCAGCGCTTCTGTCTCGCTACGGGTTAGCGTGACTTCTATTTTAGCGATTTTGCTGACTAGCGATTGAGTCTTAAGAGACAAACCCTGACGAGCAAAATAACTGGAAACACGTTTTTTGAGATGCTTTGCCTTACCAACATACAGTATGCTTCCGTCACTACCATACATACGGTAGACTCCCGGACTTGTAGTCAATCCAGATAAAAAGCTTTTAGAGTCAAATGAGGAAGATTCTGAGAAGGATTCTTGCAGATCAATTGGGTCGGTCGACATCTAACAAACCATTTCGCACAGCAAGCAAGGTCAATTCAACATCACTGGTGATATCCAGCTTTTCAAATATCCGATAGCGATAACTATTTACTGTCTTTGGGCTCAGACAAAGCTTGTCTGATATGCTCTGAACTTTCTGGCAATCCATAATCATCGTGGCAATCTGCAGTTCTCGCTCAGACAAACTGTCAAAAGGAGACGAGTTCGCTTTACCTAAGGCCATAGCCTGTGCAATATCAGGGCTAATATAACGCTCGCCGCTATGAACTTGCTTGATTGCCTTGATCATCTCAGAAATATGGCTGTTCTTCGAAACATATGCCGAAGCACCCGATTCTAAAACGTGGCTTGGGTAAGGATCATCAATACAAGCTGTTACAACTACGACTTTTGTTTGCTCATTTTGACGCTTTAGCCTTCGTGTTGCCTCTAGCCCACCAATGCCGGGCATTTTGAGGTCCATCAAGACAACGTCAGGGGAATGTTCGCGCGCTTTGCTTAAAGCATCTTCACCAGAAGATGCTTCACCGACTACCTCAATCGCACCGTCATCAAGCAACATACGCGCAATACCTGCACGAATCAGATCATGATCATCAACGACTAAGACTTTTATCAAAATAAATCACCCGCGAAAGCAACTAGAATTGTTAGACAATGAACGCGGAGATTATACAGCAATGCTTGTTAGTTTTGGTGACGAATTCAAGGTTTTCATCTTAAACCCCTGAGAATCAAGCCATTGAGAAGCTTCAAATTCACTCAAGCATACCGACGTTGCATAGGGGTGCTTAACCTTGAATATTTCTTCGAACTGATAGAGCAAGTGACTTCGGTTATTGCTACTAAATACAACAGCAATAGCCTTCATTCCTTTAATATAAGACCAAGCATTAAGCGCCTTTAGTGTTTCGATTTGAAACGACTCGGATAGAAGCATATCCATGCCCTTCAAGTTGATCACACAAGCCCACTCTCGGGTAAAATAGCGGTGAACCAAGCGTTTGTAACTAGCGACATAGTCTAAGGTATTCCCCTCATTCCATGTTCCAAGCATATCGATCGTCAAGATATCGTGCTTTGCATCGATCACAAAATTGGTTGTCTCTACGCGGCTCCCGCCTTCAGCGCTAGAACTCGGAGATGAGATAAAAGTAGACATGGCATTTCTCAACATTCAATTACAATTTACACAGCACTTAACAAAAGTGTATGTCATCACAGCAATATAGCGAGCTTTACCAACAAAAAAACATAAATAAATTTAAGTTAGACATAAAATCACTAATTTTAGAAGTACTTCACTAACTCCAACTCTAAATAATCTTCGTCTCTAAGGCCGTAGGTTTTCAATTGATTGTCACTTTCGGCGCCGTGAAACACGCGCGCCTCAATATTCAATTTAAGATCACTCGCCAAACGCTTATTCGCCTCGAATGAAAACATTATTTCCTCAGTACGCGGATCAACTATAAAGCCAGTTAGGATTTCAGAAGAGTCTTCATCATTAAAGGCATAACGCCATCCGGCAAAAATATCTCGTTCAAAAGCGTGAGTTGCGCGCTCTTTACGGTCATCAAACATATATTCCAATACCCACCCCAGATCAGCAGAGCTTTCGAAAATACCGACTTGAGTATATTCGAAGCCAAATACTGCGGCGCTATATCTGCTGTCAAAGCCAGAATTGGTTATCCCCTCAAACTTTAATAGCCAGGAGTCATAAATATACTGTAGTTCAATACCTGTCTGGTCAATCACTGAATAGTAAGGAATGAGCTTAGCGACAACACCGTTAACAACCGAACCACCATAATTAGCTTCTCGACTAGTGCCCGAGAAGTGCGACAATGCAAATTCAAGCTCACCAATGTAATGAGAATATCTGATCGCAACATCGTTGCGCCATTCTTTAGCGCCAGATTCGTAAAACGCTTCATCATTGCTTACAGTCACGGGGGTAGCCGACAAGCGACCATCTTCACCAACAAAGGTTCTTTCGCGAAAGTAAGGTAGCCAGAAAAGATCTACCGTTCCCCAGTCTCGTTCAAGTGAAAACTTAAGCATCGCCTGACCGAGTTTGTCTTCGCCATCAGGGTTTTCGACGCTGTCACTTTGATTAACGATATCAACGAGGTGCATAGACTCAGTGACACCCCAAAACACCTTTCCGACACCCGCCTGCAACTCCCAAGAATCACCGTAGTAGGTCCAGAGCGCTTCGCGTAAATCGAAATGTGTTCGCTCATCGTCTTCAAAGTCATAGCGACCAAATACCTTGGCTACAAACTCTCCTTGACCTAATGATGTATCGAATTCTATCTGCCCACTTAGCGAGCTTTGAAATTGACTCTGGCCGGCCAAACCCTCTTCCACAAAAGTACGTGTCTGAAAACCTAATTCACCTTCAACACTCGCGCTGGCATTACCACTACTAAGCACTAAAGCACTCGTAAGAAGCAATGTAGAAGTTTTGTGGAAGATAGAATTTATTTTTGTTGTCGATAGATTCAAGTTTTCGCCCGCCTTTAACTGTGCATTTTCGATACATCATGCATCGGTAAAAAATGGCTTTCAATAAAATATATGGAAAAGTTCTTTCCAAAACATTTACAAAACGCATTTTACTGTATACATTTACAGTTACTGGTTATTCACACAGATAAATATTAACTCAACCTAACGGACTACATGGCATGCTAAAGCTCACCAAGAGACAAAGCGAAGTATTGCAGCTCATCAAACAAAATATTGATGAAACAGGCTACCCACCTACTCGCGCGGAGATAGCTTTGGCACTTGGCTTTCGCTCTGCCAATGCAGCAGAAGACCATATTAAGGCACTAGCCAAGAAAGGGGCGATCGAGATTGTTCCCGGAGCCAGCCGTGGCATTCGCTTACCACAAAGCGATATTCCCGAGGGTTTACCGATTGTTGGTCAAGTCGCTGCTGGTAACCCGATTTTAGGTGAGGAAAATATCGAAGACTACTGCACACTTGCGCCAGAGTTTTTCTCTCCTTCTGCTGACTACTTATTACGCGTCAGAGGTGAAAGCATGAAGGACATCGGCATACTCGACGGAGATTTGCTTGCAGTCCATAAAACCGAAACAGCTCGAAATGGGCAAATCGTCGTTGCCAGAGTGGGCGAAGAAGTAACGGTTAAACGTCTCAATAAAAACAAACACATCGTTGAGCTTATTGCCGAAAATGAAGAGTTTGATCCCATCGTGATCGATCTGAGAGAACAAGATGTAGTAATTGAAGGCCTGGGCGTAGGCGTTATCCGTAAGGAGGGTATCCAATGAAGCAGCTATCTATTTATGAGTCAGACTATCTTGACGACCTGAATACTATTAACCAATTTGGCCAAAGCCCGGTACAGCTAACTTACCCTGCTCAGCCTTTAAGTTCTTCAACTTCTGGCGCCTCTCTAAGCAACGAGCAGACTGAGCATGTCGCAGCAAATGTCACGGAAATTATCATCGCTAAAGATAAGGCTGACAGCATTCAAATGGTTCTTCCTATGCTGAGCCAGTTAAATCAGGAGCAACGCTGGCTTGCCTGGATTGACCCGCCTATTCAACTGCTCAAAAAGTGGCAAGAACAACACCAGGGGCTTGCAATGGAAGAAATTATGATTCTTCGATCGTCTGAGTCTATATCAGCCATTGAGTTAAGCAAACGCGCACTTGAAGCAGGCACCTGCCACGCAGTAATTGCCTGGACAAACTCCCTATCAAATGAAGAGTTTGACTCGCTTGAGGAGGCATCTGCAAAAGGAAATAGCCATGGAATAGTACTACGTTCCAGATAATCACCTTTGTACGCAACATATAAAGTTTTCTACTCGTTTTCTGTTAGTCGCTAGCCCTCGCACTTAGTGACCACTATTAAAGTTTCAAGGATCGAAACTTATTTTTCTCAAGCCAATACTATAAGACCTATAAGAAGATTTTCCGTCACAGCAATTATCCCATTATTTAGC
>NZ_LWEY01000894.1:0-541 GCF_001634935.1 Oleiphilus sp. HI0043
GAGGAGTTCTTCTATTCACGGGAAACAGGCGGGACCATCGTTTCTAGCGCATTGGAGTTAACTAGAGAAATCATCCACAAGCGTTACCCTGCGTCAGACTGGAATATATACTGCGCACAAGCCTCCGATGGTGACAACTGGAGCGATGACTCACCCAAGTGCTCGAGGCTCTTGAAAGACGATATTCTACCTCTCGTGCAATATTTTGCTTACATTGAGATTACTAAGCTAGATCATCAAATGCTGTGGCATGAATATGAAAAACTGGCTAAGGAGTTTGAGGACTCTTTCGCCATGCAAAACATTAAAGACGAGAGTGACATCTACCCTGTCTTCCACGAATTATTTCAGAGGAAGCCGGCATGACAGATAAAGACAACAAACAAAATGAAGAGCGTAAAAAGAGTTATATTGCGACTGGCTCGGAATGGTCATTTGAACAGCTAGAACGCTTTGATGATGCCATTTCAGACATAGCAAAAGAATATAAGCTAGACACCTACCCTAACCAAATTGAAGTGATTAGCTCTGAGCAAATGCT
>NZ_LWEY01000895.1:0-395 GCF_001634935.1 Oleiphilus sp. HI0043
AAATTTCTCGGCAGCCTCAGTGTAGGACTGTTGCTTCATTAGCTCTTGAGCTTGCTGGTCTTGGGTCTTAAACAAGTCTCTTGCTTCAAGGGCGTGTGAGGTTTCTGGTAAAGAAATAAGCGATATCGAAATAAACAGCGCTAGAAGTGTGTTTTGTCGATACGCAAAAAGCGCAAAAGGTATTATTAAGAATAACAGCAAATAACCGGCATCTTCCCAGGCATCAAAGGTACGAAAACTTTCTTGCTTGTCAGTATTGTTCGCTTTTGCTTTTCTCAGTCGTTCACCCGTGATATCAAGCGCCTCTAGGTCGTGATCATCTAGGGACATTTTAACCATCTTGCCGCGATTTACCCCTGCAAGACTGTCCAATAGTTTGAAAGGAGTCTGTGGGA
>NZ_LWEY01000896.1:0-290 GCF_001634935.1 Oleiphilus sp. HI0043
ATGAAGCGAACCAGGCAACCCGACATCTTGATAAGTTGTTGGTAGTGGAAGGCTATATGGACGTTGTGGCGCTAGCGCAGTACGGTATTAACTATGCGGTAGCCACCTTAGGGACGGCGACAAATAGCGAAAACCTCTCTCACCTCTTACGACGGTGTAAGCACATTATTTTCTGTTTTGATGGCGATCGAGCCGGATTACAGGCTGCAAGAAAGGCAATGGAAAACGCCTTGCCTATATTTGAAGATGGGATGCAGCTGGATTTTTTGCTATTACCGGAAGGTGAGGAC
>NZ_LWEY01000897.1:0-534 GCF_001634935.1 Oleiphilus sp. HI0043
GCACGAGGAGACCTATTGTGGAACGTGAATCGATGGAGTTTGACGTACTCATTGTCGGCGGTGGCCCCGCTGGATTATCAGCAGCCTGTCGTCTAAGACAAATCGCTGAAGAGACTGGTAATGAAATCAGCGTATGCGTTGTAGAAAAAGGATCTGAGGTTGGCGCCCACATCCTGTCTGGCGCAGTTCTAGAACCAACAGCGTTAAATGAGCTGTTCCCTAATTGGAAAGAAATGGGCGCACCATTAAATACCGCTGTAACAGGTGATGAATTTTACTTCCTGACCAATCAGGAAAAGTCGGTAAAACTTCCAAACGCTTTTATCCCTAAACCTACACACAACGATGGCAACTATATTGTTAGCCTTGGCAACGTTTGCCGCTGGTTAGGCGAGCAAGCTGAAGGACTTGGCGTAGAAGTATACCCAGGCTTTGCTGCAGCAGAAGTTTTATACCATGAAGATGGTCGTGTAAAAGGTGTTGCTACTGGCGACATGGGCATCAGCGAAGACGGCCAACAAAAAGACTCTTACA
>NZ_LWEY01000898.1:0-615 GCF_001634935.1 Oleiphilus sp. HI0043
TAAACCAGACCTTGTTTCGTAAGCTCAAAAAACATAATCGAGTTCGCAGAGCTACTCCCTTGCTCGACGTTACTGAAGAGGCCAATGAAGCCAAACTGGTTGTTTAACCTCTAGCAACAACAGGCTGCAGATCGATCAACCCTGACTGGGTGAATCGCTGACGCAGTCTGCTTTTGACGCTGCAACAAAACCTTTAATCAAGACACCGTATCCTCTCTCCGCGAAAACACCTTTAAAAATCAGGTCACAAAATAACTATACGAATTTACCCCTCCGCTCAGGATAGTTAGAGTCAATGATCTACTGTGATTTTTCAGGTAGTTTATGAACTACCCAGTATCCCACACTCATCGCGAAGACTAGTACTGCGGTGGCATAAACATACTCTGGTTGAACCTCTTTGTAATCCAGAATAATCACCTTTCGCGCTACCGCCATTAGGGCAGTAGCCATCACAATCTTTACATGAATCACATCATCACGTAGATAGACGGTAATATTGATAAGGATCTCAATGGCAATCAAGACTGCCATGAACGCCCCAAACGTTGCCAACATATCAGAGATAGTGAGTATAAACAGCGGCGGTGTTATGAGCTTTTGATACAGTGTCCA
>NZ_LWEY01000899.1:0-540 GCF_001634935.1 Oleiphilus sp. HI0043
GCCGAACCATTATATGAGTTTCAGCGGGAAAAAATCGAAAGAGCTTTCCGAGCGCCAGTATATAATACTTACGGTTGTCGGGAGTTTATGTTGATTGGTTCGGAGTGCAAAGAAAAGAATGGTTTGCATACAAATATTGATCACCTTGTTGTAGAGCTGTTGGGAGATCAAAATAAAGTGATTTCTGAAGCCGGAGTGTCTGGTGATGTGGTGGTAACCGACTTGCACAATTACGGCTTTCCACTTATTCGGTATCGAAATGGGGATCGTGCGACGATTTCTTCTGCTACCACTTGTCAGTGTGGTTCGCCTTTCCCGCTGCTTCAATCTATTGATGGCCGTAAGCTGGACGTGATTAAGACGCCCGATGGGAGAACTATTCCGGGCGAGTTTTTTCCTCATTTGCTAAAGGATTTCACCAGTATCAAACAGTTTCAGGTTGTGCAAAATACCTTGGATAGTGTTGATATTTTCTTGGTTTTATTTTCGGAGGATTCTGATCAGTTAAAACGAGTCAAACACTTAGTTGAAGAAAATGTT
>NZ_LWEY01000900.1:0-376 GCF_001634935.1 Oleiphilus sp. HI0043
ATGCCCGCAACAGAAAAGCAAGCGCTGTCAGCCGGGATGATTAGAATATGATCAAAAAGTTGGCCGCTATCGCAGCTTAGAGTGTATTACCCCTTATTGTTATGGTGCGTAATTATTTATCGGTACTCAGCAAGAAAAGCTTAGTATCGGGTGAGCCAGCCCCATAAACAGCAAAACCGCACAAGGCGGTTTTAATGCGAGACGAAAGTTAGTAAGGCCTTGTCTCTGTATAGCGCCGCCCCCAGAAGCCGTGTTTAGAGTATGAAAGCGAGTGTGATATGTCAACGATTCACACAATTCACGTTTATCGGCTTTCATGAGTAAGCAGTCATTGTTCTATTAGAAGTCCTTCTATTTTCAGAAAATATTAAGTGTC
>NZ_LWEY01000901.1:0-360 GCF_001634935.1 Oleiphilus sp. HI0043
GCATACGTTAAAGAGCGTAAAGCCTTCGGCCGTGAAATAGCATCGTTCCAGAACACCCAGTTTAAGCTTGCCGAAATGTCAGCAACCTTGACGATGGCGCGTGTATTTGTCGATAAATGCTTAGAGCTGCATATTAATAAGCAACTAGATGTGGTGACCGCAGCGAAGCTTAAATTATTGACTACCGAGATTCAGTGTGACGTGATAGATGAATGTTTACAGCTACATGGTGGTTACGGCTACATGTGGGAGTATCCGGTTGCGCGCGCTTACGCAGATGCGCGTGTTCAGAAGATCTATGCTGGTACAAATGAAATCATGAAGTTGATTATCGGCCGCTCGATGGTCTAAAGGAAGTAG
>NZ_LWEY01000902.1:0-2332 GCF_001634935.1 Oleiphilus sp. HI0043
CTGCAGTGGGTATTGATGATTTTCGGTGATGAGGTTGTAGAAGGCAGTATTCTGGATATTCCAGCTGGTCGAAAGACTCGCGGTCACCGCTTCCATAGTCAGGGTGAGATTGAAATTACTAAAGCAGATGACTACGAAGTTCTATTGTTAGAGCTAGGCAAAGTGATTGCAGATTATGATCAGCGTAAGGAAAAGGTTCGTCAGGGTGTGACGGCTGCTGCTGAAGGTATTGGTGGTGTGGCTGTGATTGATGAAGACTTGTTGGACGAAGTCGCGTCTCTAAATGAGTGGCCCGTACCTTTAGTCGGCCGCTTCGACGAGCGCTTTTTGGAGGTGCCGACAGAAGCACTGATTTCTTCGATGAAAGAGCATCAGAAGTATTTCCATGCTTTGGATAAGAATGGCGAGATGCTACCAAACTTCATCACGCTAGCGAATATCGAAAGTAAGGACCCTCAGCAGGTAATTCAGGGTAACGAGCGTGTTATTCGTCCTCGCCTGGCAGACGCGGCCTTCTTCTTTGAAACGGATAAGAAGTCCACTTTGGCCTCGCGTCGTGAGCAGTTAAAGAAAATTGTCTTCCAGAGTAAATTGGGAACGGTTTACGATAAAACTGAACGTGTATCAAAGCTAGCTGCGAAGATTGGCGCAGCAATTGGTGGCAATGCGTCCGATGCAGAGCGTGCAGGAGAGCTAGCTAAATCTGACCTGGTGACAGAAATGGTTCTAGAGTTCTCTGATTTACAGGGAACCATGGGTTATCATTATGCTGTGCACGATGGAGAATCTAAAGAAGTTGCTTTAGCGTTGAATGAGCAGTACATGCCTAAGTTTGCGGGCGACAGCTTGCCGACCACAAAAACGGGTTGTGCACTTTCTATTGCTGAGAAACTTGATTCACTGGTTGGTCTATTTGGTATCAATCAGCCTCCAACGGGTACTAAAGACCCATTTGCCTTGCGCCGTGCTTCTTTAGGTGTGCTTCGAATCATTGTTGAAGAGCAATTGGATCTTGATCTGGTTGACCTAATTAATTGGTCGCTAGAGCAATACGAAGGCTTGGAAAACAATAGTGTCCAAGAAGACTTATTGAACTACATGTTGGAACGTTTCCGTGCCTGGTATCAGGATGAAAATGTATCTGCTGAAGTCTTCTTAGCGGTTAACGCTCGTAGGCCTACACGTCCGGTCGACTTTGATCAGCGCATCAAAGCGGTTAGCAACTTTTTGGGCCTCGAAGCGGCTTCAGCCTTATCGGCAGCCAATAAGCGTGTTTCCAATATTCTGGCGAAGAATAAGGGCGAGTTGGCAGATCAGGTCGACCAGAGTAAGCTGATTGAGCAAGCTGAAAAGGATTTGGCAGCTCAGGTAGATAGCCTAGCAAAAACTGTAACGCCATTGTTTGACCAAGGTAACTACCAAGCTGCTTTGACTGAGCTATCAAGTCTTCAAAAAGTTGTTGACCAGTTCTTTGAAGATGTCATGGTTATGGCCGATGATGAAGCGTTGAAGAATAATCGCTTAGCCTTGTTGAGTCAGCTGCGCGAGCTATTCCTGCGAGTGGCAGATATTTCGCTGCTTTCTAAGTAGCACCTAAGCACTAAGTTAGGCTTTCCCTTCTTGCTAGCAAAGCACTGCTCATTCGAGTGGTGCTTTTTTGTTTCTGGTCTTAATCTCTTGCAGAGGTTTTTTCTTCGCGCTTGATTAAGCTTGTGCTAACCCTCTAGTGGGCCACAGAACAACTGAAAGAATATTGGCAGCTGACTAATTCAACAAACCTACTTCTTTGTAGTAGCGAACTGCTCCGGCATGTAAGGGGGCTGATAAGCCTTCTTTAACCATTTTGGTCTTATCGAGAGCATGGAATGCAGGGTGAAGTTTTTTAAACTCGAGGAAATTTTCAAATACTGACTTGGTTAACTGGTAGATAACCTCGTCGGGTGTATCTTTAGAGCTTACTAGTGTCGCACCTACGCCAAATGATTTTATTTCATTTGGGTTGCCTCGGTACATACCAGCCGGAATGGTGACTTCGTGATAATATGCGTTGTCAGTGACTAGCTGATTAACTTCGGAACCTTCAACATCAATAAGAATGCTATCGCAATCTGAGGTCGCAGCTTTAATCGAGGCGCTAGGATGCCCAGCCATAAAAATCATGGCATCAAACTGCTTGTCGCATAGTGCTTTTGATTGATCTGAGGAGCTGAGTTCAGATACTTGTGAAAAAAGGCTGCTTCCCCAGCCGAGTGCCTGCATGAGAATTTCCATAGTGGCACGATGACCAGAGCCTTTATTACCTATATTAATTCGTTTACCTTTCAGGTCATTT
>NZ_LWEY01000903.1:0-309 GCF_001634935.1 Oleiphilus sp. HI0043
CACTGCACCTTGAGCAATCAACTTAGCTTTAAATTCCGGGGTCATTTTAGCCTTCTCTTCCTGATCAAAGTTTTCTAGAATCTTCCGAACCGAGCCTGGAATCTTAGCCCCGTAGTCAAATTTTTTGGTTTTCTCTAACAGAATACAAGTAAGCAAGCCAAAAAACAGAACCGGCATTGTAATCGGTGCCATTTGCAAGAAAAACTCTACGAAGTCCCAACCCAGTTTTTCAGAAATTAGTAGATTCTGAGGCTCACCCACCTGTGTACAGACACCACCCAAGGCAGTCCCTACAGCACCATGCATCAT
>NZ_LWEY01000904.1:0-585 GCF_001634935.1 Oleiphilus sp. HI0043
CGAGTTAGTGCACCACGGAAACCCGCCATATGCGTTCCACCGTCTCGCTGTGGAATATTGTTGGTATAGCAGAAGATGTTTTCCTGATAAGTGTCGTTCCACTGCATAGCGACTTCTACGCCAACCCCTGTTGCTTCATGCATAATATTAAAGTGGAACATGTCGTTTACAGTCGTTTTGTTATGATTCAAGTACTCAACAAATGACGATAAACCACCTTCAAATTCGAATAGGTCTTCTTTATCACTACGTTCGTCTTTTAAATGAATCCGTACGCCGGAATTCAAAAATGACAGTTCTCTCAAGCGCTTTGCGAGTTGATCATAGTGATACTCAGTCTGAGTGAAAGTTTCTGAACTTGGTTTGAAGGTCACCATCGTTCCCGTCGTCTCAGAATGACCCACCTCTTTAAGGGAGTAATCAGGCACACCGTGGGTATACTCTTGCTCGTATATTTTGCCTTCTCTGCGTATCGTTAACTTAAGCTTTTCGGATAAAGCATTTACAACCGATACACCAACACCGTGCAAACCACCGGATACTTTGTAGGAGTTATCATCGAACTTACCACCAGCGTGTAATACT
>NZ_LWEY01000905.1:0-854 GCF_001634935.1 Oleiphilus sp. HI0043
ACCAAGCAATCGCTATACATAACAATATACCTACGATGCCAACCCATAAATGTTGTAAATCTTCTGCCTCTTGGGATTTTATTTCCTGAATAATTTCTACCGGAACGTAAAGAATCAAGCAGGACATTATGATCGCCAGAATAGATTCCAGCTGATGCGCTTTTTCTTCAGAAATGGATAAGCGCCCTTTCTCGACAGAAACGCGAATACAGATGCCACAAAGTAAGGTAAGCGAGACCAAAATATCAGACAGGGAGTGATAAGCGTCAGCAAGTAGCGCTGTACTGCCTGTTATCCACGATGTTACTAACTTGATGGCCGTTAATATCAAGTCTGCAACAATAGCGATTAACGATGTACGAATTCGTCGATCTGAAAACAAGAGGGTCACCTAGTTCAAAAGAGAAGGTGAGTCTCTCAACTAAATGTGACAATTTTGTGTCAGTTTATTTGGAGTCAGAGTAGAACGGCACTTGCTTAAGCATATTTTCAATCTGAATACATGTTTATCTATAGGGTGCAATTCAGATTAAATAAGAGCCATTCATTTAAGGGCCCTTCTTTTGGTTTTCTCCGTGCAGACCATCGGCCGCTCTGTGTCCTTTGTGGTGGATTCATTTTTGGTGTCTTGATCTTCAAGATTAAGGCCCTTAACCACAGAGGGCACAGAGCGCTTTGCTGCACAGAGGAATAATGTTTTTCTAGGCACCCACTGTAAAAAAGTGAAATTCAGTTTAAGTAAGTGCCATACCGCCCGGAGTAAAAACTGGCGTTCTTACTCTGGGCCTAAATATCTATTTAATACTCATAAACCTCGGTGATGGCATCAGTCATGTGGTAGCCCGCAGTCGCAA
>NZ_LWEY01000906.1:0-398 GCF_001634935.1 Oleiphilus sp. HI0043
TTTCTGCTATGTCTTCGTCAATCGATGCGCTTGAAAGTGAGAAGATTCTTAAGCTTGCTGAAGCTTTGAAGAAGCGTCCTAATTTAAGTATTGAAGTACGGGGCGTAGCAGATAGAAGTGTCGATCTAGAACCTGGTGGGCAGGTGCTTGGCGAAGATAAACTAGCAGTGCTTGCGAAGAGTAGGGCACTGGCCATCGCTAGTTCCTTGGTGGAGATTGGCGGAATTCCAGAGCAACGGATATTCACCCTCGAACCTAAAGTTGTCACGAGTGAAGCCTCAAAAGAGTCCCCGTCTGCCGAACAGGCTCCGACAGTAGCCTCGATTTTTACAATCAAGCCCAACTAAACCCATTCGCAAACATAGAGAAAGCCATGCACAAAACTATTAGCCACTTCT
>NZ_LWEY01000907.1:0-412 GCF_001634935.1 Oleiphilus sp. HI0043
CTATGAGTCTAGCCCTGCACCAGCAAAAACGAATAAAGGCCGTGATCGTTGCCGATATATCGCCTGTTCGGTATGAGGGACATCACGATGAAATATTTGCTGGTTTATTTGCTTTGCTAGAGTCAGATATCGTAAGTCGAAAGGAAGCAGATTCTTTGCTAGCGGAATTTGTTCCAGAGCAGGGGGTGAGGCAATTTTTACTAAAGAATCTAAAAGCCAAGCCCGGTGGAGGTTTCGATCTAAAAGTAAATCTCAACGCCATCCATCAAAATTACCATCATATTCTGGATGGACAGCATGCTGAAAAACCTTTTTTAGGGGAAGTGCTCTTCATTGCTGGCGAAGCATCAGACTATATACAGGCCGCCCATAAAGAAAAAGTAGTGAGCTTATTTCCCTTTGCAAAAGTCCG
>NZ_LWEY01000908.1:0-373 GCF_001634935.1 Oleiphilus sp. HI0043
CGCTTTACAATTAGTGAACCCAATCACTTATGAAAGTACTAGGATCAATATATGGAAGTATTTGCAGACTATCAACTCACGCTACTCATTGTTGGACTGACCGGCTTATTGCTGCTCACCCAAATACTTGTTTCTGACGCAGCATCAATTAAATTGAAACATACACCGGGTTATCCCGTCGAAGCTGATCACGCTAGATTTTTATTTCGAGCCTCTCGTACTTATTCAAATACCAATGAGACGATCGCGGTATTTATCCTGTTTGCTTTGTTTGCTGTTTATAGTGGTGCCGATGCAAGCTATATCGACGCGTTTTCTGTGACCTATTTTGCTGGGCGTGTGATGCATATGTTGTGCTATTACGCGAATATAG
>NZ_LWEY01000909.1:0-392 GCF_001634935.1 Oleiphilus sp. HI0043
CGGTAAGATATAATTATAAGTTTATTATCGTCAACAACATATACCAACCGATTACTGTCATCTATGCGGCGAGACCAGAAATCAGCTAGGCTTTCTTTAAGAGGCTCAGGTTTACGTATACCCATCAAAATGATGACGTTGAGTATCGGGTATGAGCTTGTTGATACGTTTAAGTGTTTTCTTGTCTTGGCCTTGCCAGTAAACATAATCTGACTACGCCTCCGTAGTCGATGCTAATATTTCAATCATCGAGCAATCCATGCTCCTCTGTTTTGCCTGCACGATATTGCTGGATTGATTTACTTAGATGAGCGGCATTTGCAGGACTCTAGAGTAAATGCACTGGTTAGGCATTTTAATCGTCAATTAACAGATGCCCAAAATAAGAGAAC
>NZ_LWEY01000910.1:0-343 GCF_001634935.1 Oleiphilus sp. HI0043
ATTCTTGCGAGTACGTAACTGAACCTCAAGCAGCTCAACCATTCGCTCTTCATGCAAGTTAACCAAACGACAATAAGAGCGAAAATAACCTTTTAAGAAAACATCGCTACTGAAGTCGTCATAATCTTCATTCTCCATTGACTGCACAACACTTGCCCTTAGGTGAAGATCATGTGCAACATGGTCGATAGAAAATTTTAACTCTTCTCGTGCAGTCCGGAGAATTAAGCCTGGGCTTGACGAAATATCAGCTGTTTCCTTACTCATCGACTAGCACCATTTAGCGTTATTTTTTTTCCAAGTAAACTCTTGGCAAGCTGGTTTTCTTCAGTATCGGGATACA
>NZ_LWEY01000911.1:0-259 GCF_001634935.1 Oleiphilus sp. HI0043
AAAATGTATTCTGAATCGCCTGCAAACATTCCTTTGTTGCGGAATAAAATCAGCTACGTTTCTGAAAACTCGGGTTTAAATATACGGGACTATCGGGGCAAGGAGCTTCTGCAGTCTCTGATAGTTTTTCCACGGGAGGATCTGTTCCAGATTGATAAGGATGAGTTGCTCGACGTTATTATGGGAACCCTTTATATACAGGAGCGAAAGCAGACAAGGCTATTTATAAGAGAGGATATTTTTAGCCAGTTTGTCTCAT
>NZ_LWEY01000912.1:0-322 GCF_001634935.1 Oleiphilus sp. HI0043
AGATGAAATGCTAAGCAAAGCCTTGCTCGAAAGTGAAAGGCGTCTGTTATACGTCGCAATGACGCGTGCCAAAGAATGCTTACACCTCCTTATTCCTGAAGATGTTTCGAACAGCAAAGCTCAAATTTCACGTTTCCAGCATGAGCTTAATATCCCGCAAAGCACAGCGTTGGGAAGTGCTCTGGATAGTAAGCAAATAGAAGTCGCATTAGGCAAACCAAGTCGTATTACGAGGCAATATGCAGAAGAGTTACGGTGCACCTTGGTCGCTAGTGATATGGCTTCAGAAAATACTTCAACGAGCAGTGCAATATGGTTCGCA
>NZ_LWEY01000913.1:0-1007 GCF_001634935.1 Oleiphilus sp. HI0043
CCACTTTCTGAGTTCGATAATGAATTACTCGATGATGCCTTTACACTAGCTCCATCTGAAGCCTTGGGGACTATTGAACCAGTAGAGGCATTCATCGCTTTAAAAGATCAGCTTCCTACCCACCTAATATTGCCTGTTGTGGCGCCTGATGGATATACAGGCCCTATACGTTTGATTATGAGTATTGATATGTCGGGGGAGCTTAAGGGTGTGAGAGTGATAGAGCATAAAGAGACGCCGGGCTTAGGTGATAAAATCGACTTGAAGAAGTCTGATTGGGTTTTATCCTTCAACGGCAAGTCTTTGGCGAACTTGACTGAAACTCAGTGGCAAGTGAAGAAAGATGGTGGAGACTTTGATCAGTTAACAGGTGCAACCATTACACCTCGTGCGATAGTCAGTGCGGTGCATAAAGCGCTGATCTACTTTAGTGAGAACAAAGATCGGATTCTGGATCAGGCAATGAGTTCTAAGTCGGGAACTGATACTGCAGCAGGTGAGGCACAATAATGGCAGCAGCAGAAAATAGCGCAGATTTAATACCGGAACAAAGCGAAGGTGCGAAGCAAAGCTTTGTTAGCAGTGGCGAGTTCAACAAACTAGTTAAGAATGGCTTGTGGGACAATAACCCAGCCTTGGTTCAGCTACTGGGTTTGTGCCCTTTATTGGCTGTAACCGGCACAGTAGTTAATGCTTTAGGTTTGGGGTTGGCGACAACCTTGGTTTTGCTTGGGTCTAATGTATCGGTCTCGTTGATTCGAAACTATGTGAGAGATTCAGTCAGACTACCTGCTTTTGTGATGATTATTGCTTCGCTAGTGACTTGTGCTGAGTTATTGATGCAAGCCTTCACTTATGAATTGTATGAAATTCTTGGAATCTTTATCCCATTAATCGTGACTAACTGCGCAATCTTAGGTCGAGCCGATGCATATGCATGTAAGAACCCTGTATTGCCAGCCGCAACAGATGGTTTGATGATGGGAGTAGGCTTTACCGTGGTATTG
>NZ_LWEY01000914.1:0-457 GCF_001634935.1 Oleiphilus sp. HI0043
TTATGAATATGAGCGATGAACCCCATGATTTTGACATTACCGTCAAAGGCATTGAAGGGATAAAGATTACCACACCCACTACGGTATCCGTGAAAGCCGGAGAAGTATACACTCAACCAACTAGCATAGAAGTCGACCCCATACATATGGAAGTCACCCACTATGATATTGAGATTACCGTCAAGGCTACAGATAACCCAGACTTGGTCGCATCAAGCGAAAGCCGCTTTTTAGGCAGCGCTGAATAAAGCGACACAATAGAAATTAACTAAGCACAACCGAGGTAATGAAATGAAAGCAGCACAAGATGAACAAGCTAAAAAACCATGGTTCAAACAGCCGTGGCTTTGGTTTGTCCTGAGCGTACCTATTGCTTCGGTTATACTCAGCAGCATTATGGTAACTGTTGCTGTTGTTGGTCGTGACACTCTGGTTAGCGACAACTATTACAAGGATG
>NZ_LWEY01000915.1:0-567 GCF_001634935.1 Oleiphilus sp. HI0043
AGAAATCAAAAAGTTAAAAGAAGTGTAAAAATAGTCTTGACTCGGGGGGGAGACTTCAATAATATACGCCCCCGTTGAATGATGCACAGCACACCAGTGCGGGGCCATAGCTCAGCTGGGAGAGCGCGACGCTGGCAGCGTTGAGGTCTGCGGTTCGATCCCGCATGGCTCCACCAAATCATTCAGGACAGTTTACTGTCCCCTTCGTCTAGAGGCCTAGGACACCGCCCTTTCACGGCGGTAACAGGGGTTCGACTCCCCTAGGGGACGCCATATAAAAAACCTCGATATCAATTTGATATCGAGGTTTTTTTTCGCCTGTAGAAAGTTGAGTATAGCCATTGTTACTTTCTCTCAGTCTTTTTCGGGCTATTTACTTGTCTACTGTAGTTGTTCTATGTGTTTTTCTCTGCCGATACTCAGTTAAATTTGTTTTTTAGAGGCTCATAAAGGAGGGGGATTAGCAGATCAAATCTGCCTGATGGATTTTTGACGTTTACTGGGTGTTAGTAGGTATTATGTTTGACGAAATCCGTACTCGAGACTTTTAAGTGAAATATGTTTGTG
>NZ_LWEY01000916.1:0-382 GCF_001634935.1 Oleiphilus sp. HI0043
CAACCCCGCCGAATCTCTCGCTCATCAACATTCAAACACGAGTCATGAGCTGTCGCCAGCTTCAACATTTCAAGGCGAGAGTCAGCACTTGCCGACACACTATCCTTATGCACAGCCTGGTAACAAGGCATCAAGTCGACACTGTTGACACCCAGTTCCGAGACAAGCTCGGTGGCCATGCGCAAATGACCAACATGAACCGGGTCGAAAGTACCACCGAAAACAACTTTCACGAAGTTAGACTTCTCATAAGGAATCTAATTAATGCAGGCCTCACTGACGGATATGCCCATCGCCCAGCACCACAAATTTTTCCGAAGTTAAGCCATGCAGACCAACCGGCCCACGCGCGTGAATCTTATCGGTTGAAATGCCGATTTCT
>NZ_LWEY01000917.1:0-409 GCF_001634935.1 Oleiphilus sp. HI0043
TGAACAGCTCCTGATACAAGCCCGTCAACTTCATCTAGCGCCACCATCATCGTTGCGAGTACGACATTGTCTTCTAGCATTGCTCGCGCCATTTGGTGACTCACGCCTTTATGCTTTCTGATCTCTGTCATTGGGATGACATAGCGTTCACGTGCTTCGTCAGGGTCGACGATCTGAATATCACTCGAAAGCGTAACACCCTGAGCACTTGCGACCGCCTTAATTTCATCGGGCTTCCCGATTAGTATGCACTGAGCTAGTTCTCGCTCATGGCAAGCAATAGCGGCACATATCGTTCTTGGTTCATTGCCTTCAGGTAATACGATCGTCTTAGCTGCACTGCGCGCATTTTCAGATAATTGATAGCGAAATGCCGGCGGAGAAAGGCGTGTTGCGCGTTCTTTATCGC
>NZ_LWEY01000918.1:0-463 GCF_001634935.1 Oleiphilus sp. HI0043
CTAAATTAAGGAGCTAGCGCATGGCGGCTTTAACAAAAGCTGATATGGCCGAAAGCCTATACGACGAAGTTGGACTAAATAAGCGCGAAGCCAAAGAAATGGTGGAAGCGTTCTTTGATGAAATTGTTGGAGCCCTAGGTCACAATGAACAGGTGAAGCTATCTGGCTTCGGTAATTTTGACCTACGCGATAAGAAACAAAGGCCTGGACGTAACCCTAAAACTGGTGAAGAAATTCCTATTTCTGCCAGACGCGTTGTTACTTTCAGACCCGGACAAAAATTAAAGGCAAAAGTAGAAGAATATGCTGGAACCCAGTCACAATAATGAATTACCCCCGATTCCGGGTAAGCGCTATTTCACTATTGGAGAAGTAAGCGACTTATGTGGAGTCAAAGCTCATGTTCTACGTTATTGGGAGCAAGAGTTTGATGAACTGTCACCGGTAAAGCGTCGTGGAAATC
>NZ_LWEY01000919.1:0-648 GCF_001634935.1 Oleiphilus sp. HI0043
CGGTGTTTGGCCGAAAACTAAGCTGCTTACTGACTTTGAACAGTTTTGTGACCGTTCCCATAAAGAAACAAGAGAGCTAATAGAAGGCGCTAAAAAACTTCAGGAACAAAGGAACAAAGGAACAAAGGAACAAAGGAACAAAGGAACAAAGGAATAACACCAACACAATACGTCTGCTGATTATGTCTGCTGATTACTCATTCAGCCCAACTAGAGCAGAAAGTCAAAGCCCGTTGCATACAAGTTGGAGGCAACTACACACGATCTTTTAGGTGTAGGGCAAGTAATGCGAATGATTATTAGTTGTCACCGACCCCTTTTGCAATTTATTGGATAATCTGTTGAGTATCCAATCCATGGGATTCTGCATAGCTATCCAGCTCATTAAAATACGAAACACGCATAGCGAGATAAGTGTTAGAAAATAATTTAACCGCTTCTGCTTCTGTTGAATCAATAAATAGCGTATCGATATCTTCCTTGACTGCTCCTTGAGCGAGCAACGCTGCAAATGTCTTTGCCAGTTCACTTTGTGAGCCAACAATAATTCGTGATGGGTATAGGTTGTCATGTAGCGCCTTCCCTTCTCGAAGAAACTCAGGAGAGAAAACGATATTGTCTGTATCAAACTCGCTACGAACGCGTTTG
>NZ_LWEY01000920.1:0-345 GCF_001634935.1 Oleiphilus sp. HI0043
TTCGTTAAGGAATAACAATACATTTTAACCCAAGATAACGCCCTATTCATTTAGTAATCTGCTATACAATAAGATCGATGACTGACATAGCTCGAAAATGAGCCTTCATAGAACTCGAAGTAATTACAGCTATGTATCGCCGCCATTCAAAAAAGGAAGAGCCTTAAGAAAGTTGCTTCTTAAGCCTTATCTCTCGAGGAAGCTCAGGGCTTCCCCCGAGCTGCTGCTGCGCTAAACTCTGGACTACTATTTAGCTTTACGACGCGCAAACCCCATAGCTAGAAGCCCGAGACCTAGCAGCGAGTATGTAGCTGGCTCAGGAACACTAACCGCTTTAAAGTCAAA
>NZ_LWEY01000921.1:0-444 GCF_001634935.1 Oleiphilus sp. HI0043
AGTGCTCCCCTTTTAAGTTGCCGAATAAATGTTTCCGGCTAGCTAAAGCTCAGGTCTTAGAAGTTCTGACCAGAACACTTAGCTGTTTTAGTATTAAAGTTGCCGCACTTAACCGGGTCAGTCCAGTCAGCAATTAGGTCTTTAGAACCTGGTAGGTAGTTAGACCAAGCATCACCAATTACTTCACCGTTAGTTTCCCAAACCACTTCAAATTGACCATCTTCTTGAATCTCGCCAATTAAAACTGGCTTACTCAAATGGTGGTTAGTATTCATAACAGCAGTACCGCCAGTCAGGTTAGGTACCGATACACCCAAGATAGCTTGCTCAACTGCGTCTACGTCAGTAGTACCCGCTTTCTCAACTGCTTTCGCCCACATTTCGAAACCAATGTAGGTCGCTTCCATTGGGTCGTTAGTCACACGCTTGTCGTCTTTGATGTAA
>NZ_LWEY01000922.1:0-807 GCF_001634935.1 Oleiphilus sp. HI0043
CAAGAACTATAGTCGCTGGAGCGGCCGTGATACTAGCACCTATAAGGGTAAAGCAATTTCTGAAGCCTTGGGTGAAGCCATTTACGAACGGACTCAACCCTACATTAAAAAGGCTCTAAGCGGGACGTCCTGTCACTTGGAAACAGATATGGCGACCGTTAACGGTATAAGGCATTGCAAAGCGAATTACCATCCTGATTTTGGCGAAAATAACGAAGTCCTCGGAGCCTTTATTTGTATCGAGGATCTTTCAGAGGTCAAAGTTTCAGCCTCAAAATTATCTGATTACGCACAAGAACTAGAATTCCGTGAAATAGCCCTTCAAGAAGAAAAAGCCGTTGCCGAAAATGCGTTGAAAGTTAAGTCTGAGTTCCTGGCCAGCATGAGTCATGAAGTACGCACGCCAATGAACGGTGTACTCGGCATGCTCAATCTGCTGATGAACACAGAGCTCAGTGATGAGCAAAGACAAAGAGCCTCATTGGCAAAATCTAGTGCTGAGTCCTTGCTAAGCTTGATCAACGATATACTCGACTTCTCTAAGGTTGAGTCAGGTAAACTCGAGCTTGAGCAGGTCTCTTTCGACTTAATTGACTTAATCTCCAGCTTGGCGAAAACACTTAGTAAGCAAGCATACGACAAAGACATAGACTTCGTTGTCGATGTTTCGGGCATCAATAAAACCCATATCACAAGTGACCCTGGGCGAATCAGGCAAGTCTTAACGAATTTAATATCGAATGCGATAAAGTTTACTTCTTCCGGTAGCGTAACCCTAAAAGTAGAAGTCTACGAAGACTTTGGTGA
>NZ_LWEY01000923.1:0-271 GCF_001634935.1 Oleiphilus sp. HI0043
TCTAATAGGTGCTCTTTACCAATCACCGTCATCGTATCAAGATACGGAGTAACATCTCGCCACCAAAGTTGCAGCATCTCAATCAAGCCTTCAGCAGTAGAAATAAAACTGCCTTCAATTATCTCATTTTGCTTGTCACTGCTAAGCTCGGGGAAACACAGCTCTATATTCTGCCGGGTCACCTTGCCACGGTTTTTCATGCGTCGATAAACGAAACGCCCAAGGCTTTCTGCATACTGATGCTTTTTGTTCATCGGCAGCCAAGCGAGGC
>NZ_LWEY01000924.1:0-252 GCF_001634935.1 Oleiphilus sp. HI0043
GGATTATTCAGCCAAACTTTGCGTTTAGTGAATTAACGAAAAGAGCACAGGCTGTGTGAAAACTGTGGTTCAGTTTTTGCTGTGAGCAGATCATAAATATACGCAAGTATCATTTTCGAATTAACAAGTTTGGTATAATTCTCAACAGCTTAAAAACAAGGAAGTGAGCTGTTATGTCCCACCATATTAAGGGTAAAAGCCGATCTCAGGCGACATTTTTCCCTGAAGTCCTCGATGACTTCGTCAGTACTG
>NZ_LWEY01000925.1:0-289 GCF_001634935.1 Oleiphilus sp. HI0043
CAGCAGGTGTACCTCTTGTAGACGCTCTCGACTCAGTTGCCGGCGCAACAGGTAATATTGTTTATCGTAACGCCGTTTTTAAGGTGCGAGACGATGTAGCCTCGGGTACCCAGCTTCAGTATTCCATGCGTTCTACCGGTGTGTTCCCCTCCATGGCAGTACAAATGGTTTCGATCGGTGAGGAGTCTGGTGCACTTGATACGATGCTAGACAAAGTCGCGACGCACTTCGAAGATGAGGTAGATGACCTGGTTGATAATATGACGGCACTAATGGAGCCGATTATTAT
>NZ_LWEY01000926.1:0-224 GCF_001634935.1 Oleiphilus sp. HI0043
GTCTTGGCCGACCTGGGTAAAGCCTTGTTTAAGCATCTCGTCTGGGTTGCTACCTACTACGACCCAGTCTTTATCCTTGCTGTTAATTTCGAGCAAAGAGTCACGTACAGCACCACCCACAAGGTAGGTTTTCATCACATTCAAGCCCACGGGAGAGAAAGAGCTAGAATGCTAAACCAAATCCTATCGAACCGCCAGCTTCTACTTCACTCAGCATAAATGCA
>NZ_LWEY01000927.1:0-275 GCF_001634935.1 Oleiphilus sp. HI0043
GCCTGATCATCTGTATCGATACTCATCTGAGGGACGTTACTCACGATCACTGCGTGAAATTCTCTTGCGATCTCAATGTAGTCATTCTGGCTTCTAGGTCCATCGCAAAGCTCGGAAAATGTAAACCAAACAACATCGTCAGCGTGCCGTAGCGCTTTAAGAGGGCGACCATTAATCTCAAGCTCTAGCTCGTGTGAACCTGCTTCAACAGCGAGCTGTTTAAAGTATTTATCCAAATTGATATCGGCTTGTGCGTCTAAAGGAAAATGATAAAG
>NZ_LWEY01000928.1:0-401 GCF_001634935.1 Oleiphilus sp. HI0043
ACACTCTAATACAGGGCCATCATAGCCCTTGATCTTAAACTCACCCTCTTCAACTTCATACCCAGAACAGTCCGGGTTGTTACCACAAACGTGTAGCTTACGTTGCTCATCGATCAGATAACTGTCCATGGCGGTTGAACAAATTGAACAACGGCGCTTCTTACGCAAAAGTTTTGACTCGCCTTCCTCATCATCTGCACTGGCGATTTCATCACCCGGTACAAGATTGATCGTCGATTTACAACGCTCTTTTGGCGGCAAGGAGTAACCTGAACAGCCCAAAAACACGCCCGTACTACCCGTACGAACCTGCATATGACGACCACAACTAGGGCAAGGAATATCTGTCTCGGTTGGATCATTTTCACGCATACCACCATCAAGCGACTGTGCTTGGTCTA
>NZ_LWEY01000929.1:0-212 GCF_001634935.1 Oleiphilus sp. HI0043
CTTTAATTCCTGCAGCTGCTCAGACCAGCACACGTCGGTATGCATTAGGCCAGCAGTATCAACCAAGACAAGTTTTTTGTGACGCAAGCCATCAAGTATGGTATCCAGACTATGACGCTCATCAACAACATGGACAGGCACATTGAGTATTCTGCCAAACACCTTTAGTTGCTCGTGCGCAGCTATGCGGTATCTGTCAGTTGTCACCAAGG
>NZ_LWEY01000930.1:0-291 GCF_001634935.1 Oleiphilus sp. HI0043
CGATATCCGGATCGACTGACCCAGTCACTGTGATTGAAGCGCTTAGGTCGCCGTCTGCTGCATCTGAAGCGGTCGCACCAGCATCTGTGTATGGCGTCTGTAGTTCGTGTAGCACTGGATTGTCACCAATAAGTGCAATAGAGGGTACTCCAGTATCCACGACGTTTGCAGTTCGAACTACGGTTGCTGCTGCGTTACCAGATGAGTCAGAAACATTATAGGTAAGGGTGTATGCACCTTGCGTATTGGCATCAACAGTTCCGGTAACGCCAATTGCTGTACTGATATCTC
>NZ_LWEY01000931.1:0-434 GCF_001634935.1 Oleiphilus sp. HI0043
TCTACACAACACCTAATGAGCCAACTTGGATGGTTGCGATCAAAGAGTTAGGTCAAATGTGGCAGGTTGATTACAGCGACATCAATAACCTACGTATTGATCAAATGGATACTGCTAAGTTCTTGCATGATGGTTTCTTTGACCCAACAGGTCGTTACTTCCAAATCGCAGCAAACGCTTCAAACAAGATGGTTGTTGTTGATACGAAAGATCGTAAGTTAGAGAAAATGATCGATGTTGCTTCATTGCCTCACCCGGGTCCTGGTGCTAACTGGACTGATAAAGAGTGTGGCCCTGTTGGTGCAACGACTCACCTAGGTATTGGTGAAGTATCTGTTTGGGGCAACGACCCGATTGGTCATCCTGACCAAGCGTGGAAGCTGTGCTACACAGTTGAGACAGACGGTGCGGGCGTATTTATTCGTACCCATCCA
>NZ_LWEY01000932.1:0-810 GCF_001634935.1 Oleiphilus sp. HI0043
GGCCTACAGGTAGTGGTAAGACCATGACAATAGGTAAAATGGCTGCTCAGTTTGTTATTCGACATGGTGCTGATGATATAGCCTTGGTGACAACTGACAGATACCGCATAGCTGCGCACGAGCAACTAAAGGTGTTTGGCAGAATACTCAATGTGCCTGTCCATGTTGTTGATGAGCGTCATAGTCTGGATACCATACTTGATGGCTTGCGTCACAAAAAACTTGTCTTGGTTGATACTGCTGGCCTAATGCATACCGACGCGTGCTGGTCTGAGCAGCTGCAGGAATTAAAGCTGTCGGGTCATGATATTCAGTCACACCTTGTTGTATCGTCTGTAGGGCAGTATCAGGTGATGTGTTCAAATTACCATCACTACAAAATGGTAGGCTTGTCAGGCGCCATTATTACTAAGGTTGATGAAGCTGTTAGCCTGGGTGAGGTGATGAGCTTTCTTATCGATACGCGTCTCAAAGCCAGTTATTTTACTGACGGTCAGCGAGTTCCTGAGGATATTCATGTGTTTAGGCAAAAAGAAATCCTCTCGAGAGCTGAATCTTTATTGAATAGTTCGGAGCGATGGGTAACAATCAGCGCCCAAGAGCATGAAGGTGGTTTAGATCAAATATTCTCTCATTCTGCGTAAACTTAATCATATCTGCTAAACTCTTATTAGCGTTGATTAAAATATAGAGCTGAATGTAGCAAGATTATGCAGCATACACTGAAAATACGGTCAATGTTTCAGTATCACGAAGATCTCAATATGGTTGAATAAACTGAAGTGCGAAAAATAATTAGATGTATAAAAG
>NZ_LWEY01000933.1:0-515 GCF_001634935.1 Oleiphilus sp. HI0043
CAAACGAAAGCTTGGTTATCGGAAACCAAAGCTNTACCTCTTTGTCTGGTAAATACACCTTAAACTTCGAAAACTATTCACATTACAATAGCCTTGGTTTTTGGCAACTTCGTCAATACGATCAATTTGNAATAAATGCATCCGCTAATGAACTATTGTTCACTGGGTACAAAAATGAATCTGTAGTTAATTCATCACAAATACTACGTCCTGACTGGTCTTGCTCAAAGGGTATTCTTGCCATCGATATCAAAAATGAAACTCAAAATAATGGTGGTGTAACAGTCTATGAGGCAAGATCATTACAGCTATATTCTTACAAAGCTGGCGAAGTTTACGTTCGCTATAAACAAACTAGTACGGGCCTGGCTTTCTTAATTCCGGTAAGCACCTTCGATGATAGTGTAGTTAAATTAAATGCACTGCATTAAATCACTTAACAAGTTTATCAAACCTCGTTCCGCCCACGAAGGAACGTGGGCTACACTGGACGCGCAAAGACACGCGCGCCGTTT
>NZ_LWEY01000934.1:0-554 GCF_001634935.1 Oleiphilus sp. HI0043
ACGATTGATAGTCTGAGTGACTATTCGGCTGACACCTTGAAAGAGGAACCTGAAACAGGCGATGATGAACTGCGCAAGCTTGATCATGAAATACAAGATTCCGAGTTGCCGGGCACCGAGGATACCGAGGACACCAGTACTTCTGGGGAATTAGATGAACAACTAACACCTGGCCCTGAAGATGAGTGATCTGCTTGAAATCAACACTGCTAGTAATATAGCTGCGAATCTTGGTGTACTGGCTGATTCTGTTCCGACGCAGGTGGCACCACAATTTAGCGGGCGCTTGACGCGCATGGTCGGTCTTACCTTAGAGGCTGTTGGTTGCCAAAGTGTTGTTGGTGATCGTTGCCTTATTCATTCTGTTTCGGGTGACTTGATCGAGGCTGAAGTGGTCGGCTTTGAGGATGATCGTACATTTTTGATGCCACTTGTTGCTGCGGATGGTTTGAAGCCGGGTGCCCTGGTTACGCCAGCTGACTCCATTGGTGAAGTCGCTGTAGGGTGGGGCTTGCTTGGGCGTGTGCTTGACGGTGCCGGAAACGTATTGGATG
>NZ_LWEY01000935.1:0-497 GCF_001634935.1 Oleiphilus sp. HI0043
CTATAATGTTAGCGATGCCGCTGGAAACCCCGCTATTCAGGCGAGTAGAACTGTAATCGTAAGCGATACAACAGCCCCACTTATCACCCTTGCTGGAGCCAACCCCTTAGATCACGAAGTAGGAACAATCTTCGTCGATCCTGGCGCTAGCGCTAGCGATAATATTGATGGAGATATCAGTCTAAGTATTGGCGTCACAGGAACAGTCGATGCCAATACACAAGGCACGTATACGCTTACCTACAATGTATCCGATTCATCAGGAAATGCTGCAGCAACCACTACACGAACAGTGAATGTTGTGGATACTGGCGCACCAACCATAACACTAAATGGCGACAACCCTACCCTGCATGAACTACAAACCACCTACACAGATGCTGGCGCTACCGCTACGGATGCTGTAGATGGTAACTTAAGTGCATCCATCATCGTTAGTGGGACAGTCGATGCGAATATCGCGGGTACCTACACCCTGTCTTACAACGTTACCGACC
>NZ_LWEY01000936.1:0-436 GCF_001634935.1 Oleiphilus sp. HI0043
CTGCTTCTCACCACCCGACAAAATACTGAACAAGCAATCTTCAACAGCCGATAAGTCCATATCAGCAATAACTGAACTGACAAAACGAATATCTTCCTTTGTATCCCACTCAAACAAGCCCTTGTGGGGCGCTAGCCCTTGCAGTACAACCTCTCTTACCGTCAGCCCTAAATGATCATGATGCTCCTGCAAAATGACAGCCACCTGCTTTGCGTTGTCCCTTAAGCTGTTCTCCCAGATATCCGAGCCGCCTAAGGACACATTGCCTTTGCTCGGTTTGTTTACTCTGTAACAGCAACGCATCAAGCTGGACTTCCCTGAGCCATTAGGGCCGATTAAGCCAACAAAACCTCCTTCTGATAGGGCAAAACTAATATCTTGCAGGATCACCTTATTACCACAGTGCCACGATAAAGTATTCACACTTAACAAAGGA
>NZ_LWEY01000937.1:0-353 GCF_001634935.1 Oleiphilus sp. HI0043
GCGGTCGGCATTGGCCACCATGACATTTGCCGAAACACTATCCAAGGCTTGCTTGATACGCGCATTATCATTAGCGACACTACGCTCTTTAGCCAATCGTTTTAGCTCTTCAGTTTGATCATCCCACTCTACGACCGTACCAATGCGCTCACCCTCATCATTAACAATCGGGTTAACAACAAGGTTTAGATTACGACCACCCACCACAATATCTGCAGAGTATTCAGCAGTCATCCGTTCTATCATGCCACGCTGGTGCGCTGGATTCTTATGGAATATGTCTATATTACTGCCAATAATCTTATCAACAGCAAAATTGCTTAGCTCTGCTTGAATATCCTTCTCGGCATTGC
>NZ_LWEY01000938.1:0-493 GCF_001634935.1 Oleiphilus sp. HI0043
TGTTGACGGTGTTACGCTTACTATTGAAGCTGGAACAACACTTTTCGGTGCTTCAGGTAACTCTTACCTAGCGATAAACCGTGGTGCAATGATTGATGCTCAAGGTACAGAGTCAAACCCAATCATCTTTACGTCTGCTCAAGACGTTGCTGGTCTTAATACTGGTGACGAGCAGGGTCAATGGGGTGGCTTGACTATCCTTGGTCAATCTACCAACAACAAAGGCGAGCGTACTTATGAAGCTGGTACTCAGTCTTATGGTCCTGACGCTGGTGTAACGATTGCGGACGATAACAGTGGAACACTGACTTACGTTGCGATCAAATACTCTGGTTATGAAGTAGAAAAAGACAAAGAGCTTAACGGTCTTTCTCTTGGTTCTGTAGGTTCAGGTACAACTATCGAGAACATCGCAATCATTGGTTCTGCGGATGATGGTATCGAGCTTTGGGGCGGTACAGTAAGCGTCGACGGTTTGTATATCTACAACGCT
>NZ_LWEY01000939.1:0-410 GCF_001634935.1 Oleiphilus sp. HI0043
GCAGATGCAGGAAGAATTCGTCAGATTCTTAACAACTTAGTTGGTAATGCGATTAAGTTTACCTCAGAAGGTAGTATTACAATTAAGGCTAGTTTGGTGCAGCAGAAGGACAGAAAGATATTGCGTTGTGCCATTGTTGACTCGGGTATTGGTGTTGAAGCCGAGAAGCTTGAACAGCTCTTTAACCCTTTTACCCAAGCAGACTCAAGCACAACCAGAAAGTACGGTGGCACGGGTCTCGGGCTTGCGATTGTTAAACAGTTGAGTGAGTTGATGAAGGGAGGTGTATGGGTAGAAAGTACACCTGGCAAAGGCAGCACATTTCGATTTGGACTTAATCTGGGTGTTGCTGAGGCACCGGAAGTTTCCCTGAAAGGTGAGTCAGAGTGTTCGGGCATTAAACCTCATGC
>NZ_LWEY01000940.1:0-395 GCF_001634935.1 Oleiphilus sp. HI0043
GTTGATAAAATCAGGGAACCATTTTACTTTCGGGAAGAATAGCACACTCTTACCAGGCCGATAAGCATCCACATAAAGCACACACTAAAGATGAGACCACAGGCCCAGGTAATGTACTCGAAGTTACCGGAGATATACTTCATTCCCCACCAGGAGATGATGTCTGTTAACGAGGCAATCAACCCAACCGGAAATATCCATTGATAGACCTTAAGGCGACTGAAGTGCATAGAGAAAGGTATACCGATGATAAAGAAGCTGGTTGTGAAGCCAAATAGGTGGGCATGCGTGAAAGCAATCAGCTTGCCTTCACCCATTTGCTGAAAATAGCTGGGTGCGTCACCATGCAAGTGGACTTGGTAATGCGCCTCCATCGCGCCAAACACCAAGGCTAT
>NZ_LWEY01000941.1:0-1174 GCF_001634935.1 Oleiphilus sp. HI0043
GCCCGGTATCTTTGATAATGAATTCTGCCACCTGAGAACGGTACTTCACCGTAAAGTCGATTGAACCTTCTTGTGTATACTTCACAGCATTAGACAAAACATTGATCAAAACCTGGCGCAAGCGCTTTTCATCTGCCATCACCATTTTCGGCAATCGCCCTTCTATATTGAAGTTAAGCTCAATCCCTTTGTTCTTAGCCTGCATTTGAAACATACTGGCAAGCTGATCGAGCAATTCAGGTAACTGAACCTTGTTCCGAAACAAGTCCAAGCGCCCAGCCTCAATCTTTGATATATCAAGCAGGCCTTCAATCAAATCTGCCAGATGCAAGCCACTGCGATGAATGATATTCAAGCCTCGAGACTGTGCATCATCAAGGTCCTGCTTGTCAGTCAGTAATTGCGCATAGCCGAGTATCGATTGAAGCGGGGTTCTCAGCTCGTGACTGATCCCAGATAGATAGCGACTCTTGGCGTCATTCGCTTGCTCTGCATGCTCTTTGGCTTGTTGCAATTCCAGATCGGTTTTCTCATGAGCTTGGATTTCTCGCATCAGCTTACGTGTTTGCCGATTGGACTCAATTTGGGCTACCACCCGGCTCTCGTGCGCCAAGAGAAACAGCCAGGAAATCACACCCGTAACGATCAAGAAAATAAAGAACAGTGTGATCAGACTTTGCTTTAGCACCTCCTGATCGGCAATCGCAGAAGGCATCATATGCTCATAAACCAAGGCCAGCATCGCGGCGTTGATCATATTCGTAATAATAAGCAGCCCAGCAAAACGCCCTAGCCTTGAATTCGTAGAACGCACTAACTTGCCTGGCATAAAGCGCCTTAAGAAATTCACCACCTGACGAGAAAGCCTAGCATGAGGTTTGCAGCTATCTAGACAACGCACATCGAGGGAACAACAGAGCGAACATATAGGCTGAGCATAAACGCCACAATAACTCATGTCCTCCACTTCAAAGTCATTGTCACAGACGCCGCAGGTAAGCGTCGGTCCAATAGACGGGGATGGGGACGGTGCAGCACCCTACGAAGCTCTGGGTTTCTCTTCCTCTATAATGGGAATAAGCGCTGTGGACTGTCACGCTAAGTAATACTTTCCTTTGATAATATAAGCGATCATTGGCACAAAGATGAAACAGGCTAACAAAGAAATAAAGTG
>NZ_LWEY01000942.1:0-352 GCF_001634935.1 Oleiphilus sp. HI0043
AAGCCAGACAGCAGCTGCGCGCTTCAGATATCGCCACCTAGGGTTTGTTCGTCTGGCTTTGTTTCCTGGGCCATACCAAACTAAACTTCGCTCCACCCATATCACTTCTGCCCAAGAAGGCTTGCCCCCCATGCCAATAAAGAATACGGCGTACAATTGACAAGCCTAGGCCATAACCCCCTGAAGCACGTGTGCGACTATCGTCCAAACGCGCAAACGGCGTAAAGACAGACTCCCAATCTTCCTCTGGAATACCAGGGCCATCGTCTTCAACATCTACACGACATGTCTCTGCATCAAAAGAGCAAACAACTTTTACCCTTCCTTGAGCATAGCGTGTCGCATTACCAAC
>NZ_LWEY01000943.1:0-461 GCF_001634935.1 Oleiphilus sp. HI0043
CCCGGCGCTTATGGTGCGGGTCTACAGGGCTTGATAGACGAGCGTTGTTGGGAGCAAAAGAGTGATCTAGCCGATGCCTATCTGAATTGGGGTGGCTATGCCTACGGTAACGAGGCGGGAGACGGTGTCGATGCCAAGGAAGCTTTCCGTTTTCGATTGTCGCAATTAGAGGTGGTTTCGCAAAACCAGGATAATAGAGAGCACGACATCTTGGACTCTGATGATTATTACCAGTTCCAAGGGGGCATGAGCAACGCGGTTGAAGTGTTCTCGGGGGATGCACCAACGGTGTATCACAATGACCATTCCAACCCGTCATCTCCTAAGATTAGAACCTTGAAAGAGGAGCTGAACCGGGTTGTCCGTTCGCGAGTGTTAAACCCTAAATGGATTCATGCGATGCGAGAGCATGGTTACAAAGGTGCCTTTGAGATGGGGGCGAGCATTGATTATATGTTCGC
>NZ_LWEY01000944.1:0-400 GCF_001634935.1 Oleiphilus sp. HI0043
CATCTAGCTCCAGGTTTGCACCCAAGCGCCAAAAATCACCTTCATAGTTTTGTGTAATCGTGCCATCAGCACGTACAGCACTTATCGTCAATTCAGGGACAGTATTCCATTGAAAGGCCTGATTCATATAAGTGAAGGGCGATAGTCCAACGACATTACACGCTGGGGCAAAATTTCCTCCTGTGACGGAAAAGCTCACATCAAAACGATCAGGGATAAACCGACCAACATTACCACTTGTACCACCGCTGACGACTTCACCCGCATAATCGGGCACGGCATAGGCTTCCATAGTGAAAACCCCCACCTCATCTATTTGTTGCGTCACCGACACAACACCATCATCTGCCAATGTAAAGGCCACATTGCTCTCGGCAACATTGGCATTAACACCACTTAG
>NZ_LWEY01000945.1:0-480 GCF_001634935.1 Oleiphilus sp. HI0043
CGTAAAACGACATCCATTAAGTCAGCATCAAGACTTCGCTTACCATTTCGCAGAATATCGAACACGTTTTCTGCAATATGACAACACTTGACCAGTGCATCCAACTGTAAAAAGCCTGCTCCACCCTTTACAGTGTGAAACCCTCTAAAAATTGCGTTTAGCAAATCTTTATCGTCTGGATTTTGCTCTAGATCAACCAGTTGCTCTGAAAGAAGCTCGAGTATCTCTCCAGACTCTACAAGAAAGTCCTGAAGTATCTCATCATCCGCTTCAAACCCCATCTTCTACGCCCCTTTAAAATCCTAGACTGGACAGCAAATCATCCACATCATCCTGGCCAGAAACAACGTCTTCGCGTTGCTCTGCATGGAGTTGTGGACCTTCACCCTCAATGCCTGTTTCTTGTTTTTCTACTTCGTGGACTGTTCCTGTAATCTGGTCAACCTTACCGGCCATTCTGACCAAATTAACAAGATTCTC
>NZ_LWEY01000946.1:0-322 GCF_001634935.1 Oleiphilus sp. HI0043
CGGCTTCAAAGCCATATGCGCAACAATATCCTGCCCTGTTGAAATACCGCCTAAGACACCGCCCGCGTGATTCGAAAGAAACCCTTCCGGCGTCATCTCGTCTCTATGCTCTGTGCCCTTTTGCTCAATACAATCAAAACCTGCACCAATTTCCACACCTTTTACGGCATTGATACTCATAAAGGCATGCGCCAGCTCGGCATCTAGCCGGTCAAAGATTGGCTCACCCAAACCAGGTGGTACATTGCGTGCAACAACAGAAATTTTCGCGCCAATAGAGTTACCCTCTTTATTCAGCGCTTTCATATAATCTTCCATCTCA
>NZ_LWEY01000947.1:0-536 GCF_001634935.1 Oleiphilus sp. HI0043
ATAATGGCTATTTTAGGAGGTCAGGATATTGATTGCTGGTTATAGGAACTCTCTAGAGTTAATAAGCGATTACTGAAAGTCGAGGTCTTATTTAAAAGCCAAAATTAATTTACTTATTTTGATGAGCCCTTAATGCCGGCTTTTAAAAAATTGCATAAAAAGGAAGTTACTTAAATTGTAAATAACCGCCTTTTGACGAAATTCTACACCTGAATTCGTTCGGCAAGATCAAGCGCATCATCTACTTCAACNCCAAGATACCTTATAGTGCTGTCAATTTTAAAGTGCCCTAGCAATATCTGAATAGCTCTAAAGTTCTTTGTTTCACGATAAATAATTGAAGCTTTTGTTCGCCTCATTGAGTGGGTGCCATAAGCTGGCTAAATAATGGATACACAGAGCTTCAATGAGCACCAAACTTGCGCACTTTGAAATTACAGGTAAATTGCGGCCCCTGTTTAAACATTCACAAAATAAAAATGGGGCCAGAGTCGCAACCCCGCCCCATCAACGACTTAATTAATTACTTCATACCA
>NZ_LWEY01000948.1:0-442 GCF_001634935.1 Oleiphilus sp. HI0043
GCCTGTACCGTACCGGTACCAAATATTAGCACTGGTATAGTCAGTGGTAAGACTAATAGAGAAACCAGCACACCACCAGAGCGCAAGCTTACCGTCAATGCAGCACCAATGCCACCAATTAAGGTGATAACAGGAGTCCCCATGATCAAGGTCAATAAGAGTATTGGCAGGTGTTGAGGGTCAAGATGCAACATGACAGCGAGTAACGGCGACATGACCACAAGCGGCAGAGCAATTAGCAACCAATGAACAAAGGCTTTAACTAGCAGCAGCAGATATAAAGGGTGTGAGCTTAGTACAAGCTGCTCGAGTGAACCGTCGTCGTAGTCGGCCTGGAACAGGCGATCCAAGGAAAGCATTGTAGAAAGTAAGGCAGCAACCCAAACTAAACCAACAGATGCCGTGCCTAGAAAGTCGGGTGAAGGGTCTACGCCTAAGGGAA
>NZ_LWEY01000949.1:0-1118 GCF_001634935.1 Oleiphilus sp. HI0043
GGTATCAATACCAAGCAAAGGCTGTATTTCTTCAACCCAAGCCGAAACTTTCGCTTTCTCTTTAAGATCTTCTTTATTCAGCGCGCTTACTTTAAGCAAAGTTTCCAGTACAAGTAACGGATAAGAACGGGCAAGCTTAGAAATAATGGTTTCTACTTCACGATATTGACCAACTAAGGTTTCTAAACCTTGGCCAGAGATTGAGGGTGTTCCCTCATCAACATATAAATGAGTATCATCTAAAGCTGACTGGGTCAGGTATTGTTCTAAGGCAGCTTCGTCTTTCAGGTACTGCTCCTGCTTGCCCTTCTTAACTTTATATAAAGGAGGCATAGCAATAAAAATATGACCACGTTCTATAATCTCTCGCATCTGACGGAAAAAGAACGTCAATAATAAGGTTCTAATATGAGAACCATCGACATCCGCATCAGTCATGATAATGATGCTGTGATAACGGAGTTTCTCGATGTTGTACTCTTCTCGCCCAATACCACAACCTAAGGCTGTAATTAAGGTGCCAACCTCTGCAGAAGATAGCATCTTATCAAAGCGTGCTTTTTCAACGTTTAATATCTTACCTTTCAGTGGCAGTATTGCCTGTGTTTTTCTGTCCCGGCCCTGTTTGGCTGATCCGCCCGCTGAGTCACCCTCCACTATGTATAGTTCGGAAAGCGCTGGGTCTTTCTCCTGACAATCTGCCAATTTCCCAGGCAAACCAGCAATATCTAGCGCACCTTTACGTCGAGTCATTTCTCTCGCTTTTCGTGCTGCTTCTCTAGCTCTTGCCGCATCAAGCATCTTACCAACCAGGTTCTTGGCTTGTTGTGGCTGCTCTAACAAATAGTCTGCAAACTTAGCAGCCATTTCTTGTTCAACAGCTGTCTTTACTTCGCTCGATACTAACTTATCTTTAGTTTGCGAGCTGAACTTTGGATCGGGAACTTTAACCGAAACAATTGCGGTTAAGCCTTCTCGCGCATCGTCCCCTGTTGTTGAAACCTTTTCTTTCTTACCTAGACCTTCATTCTCGATATAGTTATTCAATGTACGAGTTAGTGCACCACGGAAACCCGCCATATGCGTTCCACCGTCTCGCTGTGGAATATTGTTGGTAT
>NZ_LWEY01000950.1:0-626 GCF_001634935.1 Oleiphilus sp. HI0043
CGCTAATTTGGTTTTAAATGTGCTCATACCCAGTCTACTACCAGATCCAGAAAGGGCTTATCAGCCATAAAACTAAAATAACTCGATCTCTGATTCCATCAACGAATCTTCCACCACGACCGGCTCACTAACAAAACTAATCTCTTCGGAAAAGAACTCCACTCCGATGTGAAAAGCACAAGCTTCCCCATCTACCTCAATATAACTGGAGAAGCGGGTAGGGCCAGGTTCAATCAAGTCGTTCAACTCAACACCAAAAGACGTCGTCGGCAGCCCCAAGGTAATCTCTTGCTCATGCGACATTAACTTTGTCTTCAAACGCCCGATCAACTGATTGGCCATTTCAGAGATCCAATCTTCCAGGGACTCCTCATCAACGACAGTGATGTTTGGTACCGGATAGGTCATAGCAAGTACAGTCATAGGCAGCTCAAGCGCAAGCGCAAGCTTGATTTCCATATCTTCAGAACCTGCATCGATAAGCGCTACCGGCGCATCTAACCAATCAGCCTCGTTAGCCGGTGACATGTTCACATCACAACTAAGGCTTGCCAGAAGCTCTTTCAAAGAGTCTTCATAAAGAACATGAATATGTTGTGCTACTTCTAGTGATTTCATAACGTTAG
>NZ_LWEY01000951.1:0-343 GCF_001634935.1 Oleiphilus sp. HI0043
TACTGAAGTGGGTCAGATAATAGGACTTGGTCTTTACGCGTGTTGAAAAAAACAATTCTGTATCTTCTTGTTTTCTTATTGGCCTTTAGCGTTTTTGTGCTGGCTAAGGCTCCAGCGCGTGTGATTTGGGAGGGAGTTGTAGAGGCTGATCCTTCTGTAACTAATTCTCTTCGCTCTGTTGGTGTTTCGGTAAAAGGCATTGAGGGGACTATCTGGGATGGTCGTGCTTTGGTTCAGTATAAAGGCATTGCCTCAATAGTTGATTGGAATGTGAAATTATCTGAACTATATGCCTTATCACTTCCCGTTAAGCTTGATATTGATAGCCAAGCGGGCGAATTGG
>NZ_LWEY01000952.1:0-624 GCF_001634935.1 Oleiphilus sp. HI0043
TATTTACTTCGCGGTGTGCAACAAACTAAAGGCCCCACGAATCTGTCCTTCCTGATAACCTACCGCCCTATCGTGCGGGTACTGTTCCGAGAGTGCCTTTTGAATATCTGTTGTTAGACTCTCTCCATGACACGACAAGCACATACCTTGAGTTGGAATAGCCTTCATCATACGAAAGGTACTCCCTTCTTTTTTCACCGCTGCTAACTGTGTAGCAGGCTTTCCGGCTTTGAGTTGCTGTTCAAAGTCAGCAAGTACTTTCGCCTCCCAGGCATCTGGCTTGTTATCAGGGTTACGTGTTTTAAGGCTGGTGCGGGAAACTGTCCATTTTCCTTGGCTATGTTTGCTGGCGATTTTTTCTGCATCCACAGAACAAGCCTCAATACCCTTGGTAAAGCCACCTTCTTTTACCGCTGCTTGCAGGCTTGATTTCAACTCTCCTGCAAATTGTTGAATCACTTGCTTACCTTCGCTTGCTAGGTCTGAAGCGGTTTCAGCACTGCTAGCACCAGCCCAGCCTAGTACAGGCAGCAACAAAGCAACATATAATCTTTGACAAGATACTTTCATCATACTCTTCCTCTCATTCTGGCAAAACTTAGGTAAACCATCACATAGCAGCGA
>NZ_LWEY01000953.1:0-309 GCF_001634935.1 Oleiphilus sp. HI0043
TATGGTGCGGGTAACTATGCCATGTGTGGTCGAGGTCTTGACCCTCGCTTCATCTTCGCTTGGCCGAACAGCAAAACAGCCGTTATGGGCGGCGCACAGGCCGGTAAGGTATTGCGAATCGTCACAGAAGCAAAACATGCAAAAATGGGTAAAGAAGCTGATCCAGCCATGCTCGATGTTATCGAGAAAGCGACTGCAGATAAATTGGACGAGGGTTCAACAGCCTTGTTTGGCACCGCTCGCCTATGGGATGACGGATTAATCGATCCGCGCGACACGCGCAAGGTGTTGGCATTCCTCTTAGATATT
>NZ_LWEY01000954.1:0-713 GCF_001634935.1 Oleiphilus sp. HI0043
GGAATGTTGATCATTGTTGTATCCAGTATGGTTGCAAGTGAAGTGTTCAAGCAGCAGTCTATTTTCCTGAGTATATTGAAGGAACAAGGTCTCGATTATCACAATAGCCCGGTTATTCAGGCACTTCGCCGCGTCAGTGTTGGCGCCATTATGACCCGACAATTTAGTCCGACGAAACGGCATATAGTTTACGAGGAAGCCAAGGAAATTTTGCGCCAGGAGCCTAAATGGATACTAATCAATAACAGCGATGGTAAACCAGTTTCGCTTCTTCCCACGGTCGATCTTGCGCACTACCTGGAGGAAAACGAACAGGAGCTGGTCGAGGGTGAGGAGCACCCGATTAAGGAGCGCATCCTGATCGACCTGTTTGAAATCCCGGCACAGCGAAAAGATATTGCCTCTCTCTACTTTCAAGCCACGCTTCAGGAAACCCTTGACCGCTTTACAGAAACTAAAACTGAAGCCTTATATGTCGAGAGAACCAGTGCTCCTACCGTTTCGCGTGTCCTGGGTATCGTCACTCGCGCTGAAGTCGAAAATTATTATCAATACAAAAGGAAATAAACATGCTTTGGGTAAAAAGCTTTCACATTGTTGCTGTTGTATGCTGGTTTGCCGCCTTATTTTACTTGCCCCGCTTATTTGTCTACTACGCTCAGTCAACAGACCAAACCAGCTTAGAGCGTTTCAAAGTTATGGAACGAAAGCTA
>NZ_LWEY01000955.1:0-446 GCF_001634935.1 Oleiphilus sp. HI0043
TTTGTTTCTCTGCCTCTGCCGGCTTTGCACATCTAAGGGCAAAGGGCTCAAATACAGCACCAAGTAGTAATTGATCTTCATACATACTTGCCACACTCGTGCCTGAAATCAGCTCGCCACTATCATAGTAAATCGACTCGGCCTGCATCTTTTCACCAGACACATCTATTTTAAATGCTTGAGATGGAGAAAGGTGGCTTTCATCATGCATATGAGCCGTAAACTCAAAGACTTTCGGATGACCGGCTGTGAGCAGGTGTTGATCATCCAACCACTCAAGATTATCAACAGCCATGGGGATGTAAACCGTATCAATTAAGTGCCAGGACAGCATATCCTGTCCTTTCATATAGCGAGACACTTGATTCGCTGTGGTTTCAGCTACAAACAGGGTTTTCTGGTCTGCAGACAAAGTCACCCCATTCGTATAACGAAGGCCATCGATC
>NZ_LWEY01000956.1:0-354 GCF_001634935.1 Oleiphilus sp. HI0043
CTGGCATAATGGTAGGCGGTTTTACCGCCTTGATACTGATTAACAATCAAAAGGTTTAGAAGTATGTCCCTGATACTAGGTATAGATCCCGGCTCACGAGTAACCGGCTACGGGCTTATTTCGAAGGATAGGGGGCGTTTATCTTATGTTGCAAGTGGTTGTATTCGTACCGGGGATGGAGCATTTTCCGACCGTCTGTTAGTTATATTTCAAGCCGTTGGACAGCTCATTCAGCAGTATCAACCGGATCAATTTGCAATCGAAGAGGTTTTTATGGCCAAGAACCCTTCTTCAGCGCTTAAGCTTGGTCAGGCACGTGGCGTAGCCATTGTTGCAGCCGCGAATTCAGGGCTC
>NZ_LWEY01000957.1:0-366 GCF_001634935.1 Oleiphilus sp. HI0043
GTAGAGTATCTTTTTGCGTTTAATAAAGCGGTCGATATCCCGGAAACGATTGCTGAGCTTCAAGAAGAAGACTTTCCTTCCATCGTTAAAGATGCCATGAGCGAAGCCTATTTCAATTATCCTGTTCCCAAATTTATGCCTGAACAAGATTGCAATACACTCTTACAGCAACTATTACCAAATACTGTAGCTTGAGGGTGAATTTTTTAGTCCACTTAGACTTGATCCTGACGCTTACTGCTTCGGTCTTTGCATTTGTCATTACTGCATAGACTTTCTTTAAGGAGCCGCAATGAAGAGTCAGGATTGGGTGGGGTGCCAATAGCAATACCGACATATGGGGTATAACCTAGTTCTCATAAATCA
>NZ_LWEY01000958.1:0-7728 GCF_001634935.1 Oleiphilus sp. HI0043
TAATATTTAGATTGTATATACTGTGCGCCGATTTTGCGTAGTCATGGCTGTTATGTGATTTAGATGTCATGTTTTAAATAAGTATGTAAAGAAAGATTTATATAGGTGGTAATGAATAATGCCGATTTATGAATATGTGTGTAAATCTTGTGGTTTTGAAAAAGATGTCTTACAGAAAATGAGTGATAAGCCATTAACTGATTGTCCTGAGTGTAGCGAAAGTACTTTTTCAAAGCGTATATCCGCTGCTGGTTTTAGGTTATCAGGGTCAGGTTGGTATGAGACAGATTTTAAAACAGGAAATAAGAAAAACCTGTGCAACTCAAAGAATGAGAATAGCTCTAAATCTAAAGGCAGTGAAAGCTCTTCAGCAGCCTGATAAAGTAGCGATTTAACAAAGATAATTAACAATTAATCAGTATTTAGAATTAAGTGAGAATAGTTTATGCGAAGCCATTATTGCGGTTCGGTTAATGAAGATAATATCGGTCAAGAAGTGACTCTCTGCGGTTGGGTTCACCGTCGTCGTGACCATGGGGGTGTTATATTTCTAGATATGCGCGATCGTGAAGGTATGGCTCAAGTTGTTATAGATCCAGATACCGAGCAGGCTTTTGCGTTAGCTGATAGAGCAAGAAGTGAATGGGTACTGCAGATAAAAGGCCTTGTTCGTGCTCGCCCAGAAGGCACCGTTAATGAAAATATGCCCACTGGTAAGATTGAAATACTGGGTAAAGAATTAACGATATTGAATGAAGCTGAGACACCACCATTCCCGCTAGATGGTTACGTGGATGTAGGCGAAGACACTCGCCTAAAGTACCGTTTTATGGATCTGCGTCGTCCAGAGATGCTTAACAAGCTTGTGTTCCGCTCTAAGGTAACTAACTATATCCGTAACTTTTTGGATAAGTTGGACTTTATGGATGTTGAAACGCCTATTCTTACACGAGCTACACCAGAAGGTGCGCGAGACTATTTGGTTCCTAGCCGTACTCATCAAGGTAACTTTTTTGCATTGCCGCAGTCGCCGCAGTTATTTAAGCAGCTACTAATGGTGTCGGGTGTTGATCGTTACTACCAGATTGCTAAGTGCTTCCGTGACGAAGACCTTCGTGCTGATCGTCAGCCTGAGTTTACGCAGGTAGATGTCGAGTGTTCTTATATTGAAGAAGATCAATTGATGGGCATGATGGAGTCTTTAGTTGGCTCAATGTTCAAAGATTTGCTTGATGTCGAGCTTGGTAACTTCCCGCAAATGAGTTACGCCGAGGCAATGAGCCGTTATGGTAGTGACAAACCGGATCTACGTATTCCCTTAGAGATTGTGGATGTTGCTGACTTAATGGCAACTGTAGAATTTAAAGTATTTGCTGGGCCTGCAAAAGACCCTAAAGGCCGTGTTGCTGCGCTTAAGGTCGATGGCGGTGCATCATTATCTCGTAAGCAAATTGATGCATACACTGAGTTCGTTGGTATTTACGGCGCGAAAGGCTTGGCCTGGATCAAGGTTAACGAACTTGAAAAAGGCGCTGAAGGCCTACAATCACCAATTGTTAAGTTCTTGGGTGAAGATGTTGCCCTATCCATTATGGAAAAGGTGGGTGCTAAAAATGGCGATATCGTCTTCTTTGGTGCTGACAAAGAGAAAATTGTCAACGAAGCGCTTGGTGCACTTCGATGCAAGATCGGTGAGGACCTTGATCTTTATACTTGTGAGTGGGCGCCAATGTGGGTAGTGGACTTCCCAATGTTTGAGGAGTTAGATGACGGTGGTTTAACAGCTATTCACCATCCATTTACTGCTCCATCGTGCTCACCTGAAGAGTTGAAGCAAGATCCGGCAACCGCTTTGTCAAGAGCTTATGATATGGTCTTGAATGGTTGTGAATTAGGCGGTGGCTCAATTCGTATTCATGACGGCACCATGCAAAAAACTGTTTTCGAGATTCTTGGTATCGATGACGAAGAAGCCCAAAATAAGTTTGGTTTCCTATTAGACGCCCTAAAATATGGTTGTCCTCCTCATGGTGGTTTGGCCTTTGGTTTGGATCGTCTAGTGATGTTAATGACTGGCGCTAAGTCTATTCGTGAAGTGATTGCCTTCCCTAAAACACAAAGTGCAACCTGTGTGTTAACTCAGGCTCCTGGCGAAGTTGATAATAAGCAGCTTCGTGAACTTCACATTCGTGTTAAGTCTAAAGAAACTGAGAATAAAGCTTAAAATTTAAGCTTTATATCTAATTTGTGCGGTGAGAGTTTAGCTCTGCTAAACCCACCGCACTGATTTCTTTTCTTTTTATTAGCTGAACTTGATAAGTGCTTGATGAGCTAAAGCTTGGTTTGGTTTATCTATTTTTCTAAGGCAACTTCGATCCATTGGTGATGTTCTGTATCATAAGAGCCGTCCTTTACATTGGGAGTGCTTAGTTGTCAGTTTTTGATGCTCATTTTCATATAATTGATAGTCGATTTCCCTTAGTTTCTAATCACGGCTTCTTACCAGATGACTTTGATGTAGAACAATATCTTGAACGTGTCTCACTGCTTAATATCAAGAGTGGTGTCGTTGTTTCAGGCTCTTTTCAGGCTTTTGATCAGAGCTATCTACTTTCGGCGCTTGCCTTACTAAACTCAAGATCTAATAATTTTGTCGGGGTTACGCAGGTTCCACATGATATTTCTGATGGTGAACTATTAAAACTCGATGCTGCCGGAGTAAGGGGGGTTCGCTTTAACCTCTTTCGGGGTGGAAGTGAGCGGGTTGGCTATCTATGCTATTTCGCACAACGAGTTTATGACTTGTGTGGTTGGCATATTGAGTTATATATTTCATCTGAAGGTTTATATCATCTTCAAGATTTGATCAAGAATTTGCCTAAGGTATGTATTGATCACATGGGTATGGAGAAGTCATCGTTTCCTGTTGTAGATGATTTATTAAGGCATGGCGTTTATGTAAAAGTTTGCGGCTTTGGTCGAGTCGATTTTGACCCTATTAAGCGCCTTCAAGAGATGGTGCTGATTAATCCTAATGCTTTGATGTTTGGAACAGATCTTCCCTCAACGCGCGCTTTGAGGCCATTTAGAAATGAAGATTTGAGTTTGATTAAAGGCATTTTTTCTTCCGATTCGTACCAGAATATTACCTGGCATAATGGTAGGCGGTTTTACCGCCTTGATACTGATTAACAATCAAAAGGTTTAGAAGTATGTCCCTGATACTAGGTATAGATCCCGGCTCACGAGTAACCGGCTACGGGCTTATTTCGAAGGATAGGGGGCGTTTATCTTATGTTGCAAGTGGTTGTATTCGTACCGGGGATGGAGCATTTTCCGACCGTCTGTTAGTTATATTTCAAGCCGTTGGACAGCTCATTCAGCAGTATCAACCGGATCAATTTGCAATCGAAGAGGTTTTTATGGCCAAGAACCCTTCTTCAGCGCTTAAGCTTGGTCAGGCACGTGGCGTAGCCATTGTTGCAGCCGCGAATTCAGGGCTCGAAGTTAACGAGTATTCGGCTAGAAAGGTCAAGCAAGCGGTTGTTGGTAAGGGGGGGGCAGATAAGTCTCAAGTCCAGTTAATGGTTATGCACCTGTTAAAGCTTGAAAGCTCACCTCAAGCAGACGCAGCAGATGCTTTGGCAATAGCAATTTGCCATGCGAATAGTGAGAAGCTGTTGCTGCAAGTTTCTGGTGTTAGTCAAAGTCGCGGTGGTCGTATGCGGTAGTTATTGACTGATTTGCTTAAGGCGACAAAATGGGAAATCAATAGTAAATAAGGTAGATAATTTAGATGATTGGTAAATTGCTAGGAATAGTCGAAGAGAAGGGTGCCCAGAGTGTTTTATTAAATGTGTCGGGCATATGTTATGAAGTCGAGGTACCAATTTCTACGTCTTTTTCTTTGCCTGAGGCGGGCGCTAGCGTGAGCCTATATACTCATTTTGTTGTTCGCGAAGATGCTCAATTGTTATATGGCTTCTTGAATAAGAAAGACCGAGACATGTTCAGGGTTCTCATAAAGGTTAACGGTGTTGGTCCAAAGTTGGGGATAACTATTCTATCTGGTTTAGATAGTGCATCTTTAGCTCGCTGCGTAGCTGATGATGATGTTTCTACGTTGGTGAAGCTACCAGGTATTGGCAAGAAAACGGCCGAAAGGTTGTTGATAGAGCTGAGAGATAAGGTTAAAGGCCTTGTTCCTGAGGGTGGTGATGTGTCAATTTCTGAGCTTGATATGCCTCTAGCGCGTGTTAGCGATATCGAAGGTGAAGCCGAAGCGGCGCTGATTTCCTTGGGTTATAAGCCTCAAGATGCTGCGAAATCTATTAAATCAGTGCGTCATGAGGGGCAAACCCTAGAGTCTCTTCTTAAAGCTGCACTAAAAGGAATGTTGTAGCACCAGGCTTATAGGTCGGCGAGGTCTAACATATTTTTAACTTTAGTCCCTTGGATTGATCTGTAAACTGTCTTTCATAGTAAGTTCTTGGTGTGTCATTACGGCCACGCCCAGATTGATGTTTCCTGTTTGGAATGTACATGATTGAAGCAGATCGTATTATTGCCGCTCAAGCTGCCGAGCTTGGTGGTGTGAGTGAAGATGTTCAAGATAGAGCGATTCGGCCTAAGTCTTTAAGTGACTATGTTGGGCAGCCCGCTGTTAAAGAGCAAATGGATATCTTTATTCAAGCAGCCAGTAAAAGGCAAGAAGCGCTGGATCATGTGCTTATTTTCGGTCCGCCTGGACTAGGTAAAACAACGCTAGCGAATATTATTGCAAATGAGCTAGGGAGCAATATTAAGTCTACTTCTGGCCCTGTTCTTGAAAAAGCCGGTGATCTTGCTGCATTGCTGACAAACTTGGAAGCAGGAGACGTTCTTTTCATTGATGAAATTCACCGAATGAATGCTTCAGTTGAAGAAGTCTTATATCCGGCAATGGAAGATTATCAGCTCGATATCATGATAGGTGAAGGTCCGGCTGCAAGGTCTATCAAGCTCGACTTACCTCCCTTTACGCTTGTTGGTGCAACCACGCGAGCAGGTTTGCTCACCTCTCCGTTAAGAGACCGATTTGGGATCGTTCAGCGTCTTGAGTTCTACAATAACCAGGATTTGAGCTCCATTGTTAGTCGTTCAGCCCAGTTACTCGGATTAGAGATTGAACAGGGTGGAGCCGATGAGATAGCCTGTCGTTCCAGAGGGACGCCCCGGATAGCCAATCGATTGCTAAGGCGAGTAAGAGACTACGCCGAGGTTAAAGGTAATGGTGTCTTGGATAAGAACAATGCTGATAAAGCCCTAAGTATGCTCAACGTTGACGCAAAAGGCTTGGATCAAATGGATCGGCGCTTACTACTCGCGGTACTCGAAACATTTGCTGGCGGCCCGGTTGGCGTAGAAAGCATGGCGGCAGCAATTAGTGAGGAGCGAGGCACGGTTGAGGATGTCTTGGAGCCTTACCTGATTCAGCAAGGGTATTTGGCAAGAACGCAGCGCGGTCGTCTGGCAACACAAAAAGCATGGCAGCATTTTGGTTTGAAAGCACCCGCCGAACTCAGCGGCGGAGCGTGATATGACATGTTCTAGCGAAGCATTCAGTCTGCCAATACGCGTTTATATAGAGGACACTGATGTTGGCGGCGTCGTGTTTTATGCTAATTATTTAAAGTATTTTGAGCGTGCTAGAACGGAGTTTATTCGAAGTTTAGGGTTTGAGCTTCGGGCTGGTTTCGAAGAAGGAATCAGTTATGTAGTGCATAGCCTTGATGTTAGATACCTGGCCCCCGCCAAACTTGATGAAATACTGAATGTTACTGCTTCGGTTTCGTCTCTAAAAAGAACTTATATAGAATTTGAACAGTTTGTTGAAGACTCATCTGGTAGGCGGCTAGTTGAGGGGAATGTTAAGGTCGCTTGTGTATCATTGCCTGATAACAAGCCGAGAGCGCTACCCGAAGGCCTGAAGCAAGCCTTGAGTTCAACAGGGTTACAAAGTTAGTCAGCTATTACCGTATTTTGTGCCTAGATTTGGCAGATTACCTGGAGAAAATAAGTGCAGGAAAAGATTTCGATTGTTGGTTTGATTCTTGATGCAAGTTTTATTGTGCAGTTGGTTATGTTGGCATTATTGCTTGCGTCGATAATATCCTGGTATCTGATATTCCAGCGCTCTAGTTTCTTCAGACAGGCTAATGCGCAGCAGCATAATTTTGAGGATATGTTTTGGTCCGGCATGGATCTAGGAAAATTGTACAAAAGAAGTTCCGGGTCGGCTGCGAGTAGTGGGCTTGAATTGATTTTTAAATCGGGGTTTAAGGAATTTAACCGTTTAAAACAACAAGCCGGCGTAGACGCCGATGCCGTGATGGAGGGGACGCAGCGATCAATGCGTGTAGCGCTTTCGCGAGAGGGTGAACGACTTGACTCCAATCTGCCATTTTTGGCAACAGTTGGCTCTACAAGCCCTTATGTTGGTCTGTTCGGCACAGTTTGGGGGATTATGAACTCTTTTCTCGGGCTTGCTCAGCAGCAGCAAGCGACCTTGGCGACGGTAGCGCCAGGTATTGCTGAAGCACTAATTGCTACTGCAATGGGGCTATTCGCAGCAATTCCTGCTGTTGTTGCTTATAACAGGTTTTCGGCAAGGGCTGATGCGCTTTATACAAGCTATGAAACTTTCGCTGATGAGTTCTCGAGTATTCTTCATCGAAATATTCATTCAAGTGCAGGAAGTGCAAAAGACGGTGTTGCTGATAATACTTCTAATAGAGGCTGATAACGGTGCCTAGATCTAAGCGTAAACCCATGTCCGATATAAATGTTGTTCCCTATATCGATGTGATGCTAGTGCTGCTTATTATCTTTATGGTGACAGCACCAATGCTGACTCAGGGGATCAAGATTGATTTACCCTTACTTGATAGCGACCCGGTAGAAAGTGCTAAAAGCCTCGAGCCGATTGTCGTGACGGTCGACTCAAACGGTGCTTACTATATGGAAATGACATCATCAAGCAAGAAACCTTTAGAGCTTCAGGTCGTACTAAAAAATGTAAGCTCTATTCTTCAACACGAACCTTCTACTAGTGTTCTTGTGCGAGGAGACAGGCATGTAGAGTACGGAGTTGTGGTTGAGCTGATGGCTGCTTTACAGAATGCCGGTGCGAAAGATGTCGGATTGATCACTGAGGACCCATGAAGAAAAACACGGCTAAAGATTCTCAAGCTCGTGCTTTGAAAAAGCAGGGAGCAAGTGGAAAGTCTTCAGATAAGCGTGCAACGGAAAACTTTAAACTCCTTAAGGTCTTGTTAGGCGAGGCGATAGAGGTAAAAAATCGAAAGTTTCTGATTGCTAGTGTTGCTGTTCATATATTGGTCATTGCTGCATTCTTTTTCAATTGGCAGAGTAGTAACGAGCAAACAGTTAAGTTGCCTCCAAAAAGTATTCAAGCTCGTGTGATTAGTGAAAATGAACTACAGCAACTCCGAGATAGGGAGCGGGCAAAGGTTCAGGAAAAACAAAAGGCTCTGGATAAGAAAAAGGCTCTGGATAAGAAAAAGGCTCTAGAGAAGAAAAAGGCTCTAGAGAAGAAAAAGGCTCTAGAGAAGAAAAAGGCTCTAGAGAAGAAAAAGGCTCTAGAGAAGAAAAAGGCTCTGGAGAAGAAAAAGGCTCTAGAGAAGAAAAAAGCTCTAGAGAAGAAAAANGCTCTNGAGAAGAAAAAGG
>NZ_LWEY01000959.1:0-572 GCF_001634935.1 Oleiphilus sp. HI0043
AGCAGGTGCTGATACTATGGAAGCAATCATTTTCACGGAATAGCTCCTGATAGACTTTAGAAGAGCGTTAGCTTTGGCTATCTAATAGCTCTGAGCCTTTTTTGATTGAACTGGTAGACATGTCTTCGACGCTTAGTCTGCGTTCATCAAGGGGGGCGTATTCTTCGCTATATGACTCGATAGTTTTGTCGTTAAATCGATTAGCAACGATACTAAGTTGCTGGGACTTCCTATCAGTAATCGTTAGATAGCCGCCCAGCGCTTCAATTGCATCGCAGATATCGCTGATAACCTCTTCCCATACATCGTCGTAAGCGACCGATTCATATATATGAGCGACAAGGTCGACAATTTTATTGTTGTAGTTCATTGCTATGCCACGAGACCTATAACTGCTGAGCGATCTAGATTTAAGCGCTTGAGAGATCTTTAAGTTGTAAAGATAGTAACGGAATTCCTGAGTAGATTTCCAGTTTAATAAGCGCTAGTTCACAGAATTGGCATTGAATTAGAAAAAAATTCCTGGGTCGCCATTTGGGCGGAGAATTGTCAAGACCCAGACGGGTTCGATT
>NZ_LWEY01000960.1:0-270 GCF_001634935.1 Oleiphilus sp. HI0043
CAATGAAAAAATGGTTAATATAGTAGGACATTATGAAAGCATTAGTAATTGTTGCACACGGCTCACGACGAGCGTCCTCCAATGATGAAGTACGGGAGCTTTCCCGTAGCGTTCAGAATAAGGTCGGCGCTCAATATGCGATCGTCAATACTGGCTTTTTGGAGCTGGCTGAGCCATTAATACCCGACTCAATTATCCAGTGTATAGAGCAGGGAGCATCTGAAGTAGATGTCTTGCCTTACTTCTTGTCAGCCGGTAGGCATGTTATAG
>NZ_LWEY01000961.1:0-281 GCF_001634935.1 Oleiphilus sp. HI0043
CAAAGGTTCAGCAAGAACAATCAAAGCAACAGCTGCCGGAACGCCCATCAACAGAACTATCCGTATAGCCCAGTCCAGCGTGTCAGAAAAAGCTTTGTGAGACTGACTGCTATGCTTTCGAGACAAACTAGGTAAAATCACTGTCGCAATGGCAATACCGAAAATCCCCAAAGGCAACTCAGCTAAACGATCCGAATAATAAAGCCAAGAAACGCTTCCTGTTTGTAGAAATGACGCTAACACTGTATCGAGCAACAGATTAATCTGGCTTACAGAAACAC
>NZ_LWEY01000962.1:0-457 GCF_001634935.1 Oleiphilus sp. HI0043
AGATAAAGAAGACTGCAGAGATAAGCAAGCCAAGCACTAAGCTGACGTTTCTCGCCAAGTAAGTATTGCCAAACGTCGTCCACTGAATGTAGTGCGCTGCTGCGCCCTCTCCCTGTTCAGTATTCAGGTAACGAGCATGAGCAACAAGACCTATTGACTCAACCAGCAAGCCAATAAAGACCAGACCAGACAAGACACTCAGAAGTGGTGCAAAGCTTAAATCTTGAAGCGAATAAGCAATACAAGCAAACACGGCAAAAACAATTCCGCCGACACTAAACATACTGCCAAAGAAGCTGGTCAATACCTGCCAATGATTCCAGAACGGGCGAGCTTTAATTCGATAGATACAGTGCATGAAGTACAAACCTATCAAAGCAGAGATCACCGCAAAACCACCCGCAATAGATATCAGCAAATCTAGGATACCCAACTGCAACCATTCATTGATCGCAGA
>NZ_LWEY01000963.1:0-537 GCF_001634935.1 Oleiphilus sp. HI0043
TAAAGGCGCGATAGCAAAGCGCTTAGGGCTCTGCCCGATTAACAAGAGTGCACTGGATTGCTGCAATCCTACGGTAGAATTTGAAGCTCTTGTTTAGTACAAGTTTAAAGGCGCGATAGCAAAGCGCTTAGGGCTCTGCCCGATTAACAAGAGTGCACTGGATTGCTGCAATCCTATGGTAGAATTTGAAGCTCTTGTTTAGTACAAGTTTAAAGGCGCGATAGCAAAGCGGTTATGCACTGGATTGCAAATCCACGTAGGCCGGTTCGACTCCGGCTCGCGCCTCCATTTAGCATCCCTTTGGTGTTAAATGTAAAAGCCCCCAAAGCCCGGGTGGCGAAATTGGTAGACGCAACAGACTTAAAATCTGTCGTCCTTCGGGACGTGCCGGTTCGATTCCGGCCCCGGGCACCATACTCATTTCAGTCAGATTCATTCAATTACAGTCAAGTACTGTCAAAGTCCAATATTTACAGTGGCTTAGCGTAGGTTGTCGCCTTTCAGGTACGTTCATATCCGGTCAATTGCGTCAGATTC
>NZ_LWEY01000964.1:0-474 GCF_001634935.1 Oleiphilus sp. HI0043
GTGCCAGCACGTCATTACCCAGCAATGGCTGTTGAAGTTCAGAAGATCTGTGAGAAATATCAGATCCCTTACAATACGGGAAGCTTTTCAAGCCAGTATAAAACTGTTGTAGGACGGGTACTTAAATATTCCAAGCCTACTGCACAAGAAGCTATGGCTTAATACTAAGCTAAGTTTCTTTTCCTTTTACCCTTTAACGCAGCTAATGACCCCAATTGTTAGTTGCGTTTTTTTGTTGTAAAACGCTAAGCTGTTTGCGCCAGCTGGCCAGGATAAGTTATCTCTTGCTTTAAGCGTCTTACATGCAGCTCTTCGACAACCAGACTCTGCTTTTCATCTACCCCTCCACAGCAAGCCCTCAGGTATTCTAGATTTCCACTCACCTTAAAGCTCACATTACCAGATAACATTGCAGACTTAGATTCTCCCATACACTGCTCGTCAACCAAGATCGTATTCTCTCCCTGTGCATCT
>NZ_LWEY01000965.1:0-534 GCF_001634935.1 Oleiphilus sp. HI0043
ATAGCTTTTGAGGGCTGTGCTTTTGTGCGGCGGCAGACAGACCTGCCTGGCGTTTTTGAATGATACGATGTTGTTTGAATAATGCCGGCAATGGCTGACCTTTGCTCAGGGCATGAGACAAATTCAGTAGTAAGCGAATCTCTTTACTTAAAGCCCACAAGACAAAGGTGACTTCTACGCCTTCAAGGCGAAGGTGGGAGATGATTTTTGCGCTTTGCTTGGCCTTTCCGGTCAAACAGGCGTCGGTAAGGTTAAAGACATCGTAGCGAGAAGCATCTGAAACACTTTCCAACACATCTTCAGTAGAAATTTCGACACTGCTGTCAGGGTGAAGAAGCTTAAGCTTCTCAAGCTCCTGTTGTGCAGCGAGTAAGTTGCCTTCTAATCTATCAGACAAAAGTGAAACGGCGTCACGAGCTAAGTTCAAGCCCATTTTATTGGCTCGTTGAGCTATCCAACGCGGCATCTCGTGTAGATTGATTGGCCATATTTGAATGATGGCACCAGTCTGATCAAGTCGGCTACACCACTTGC
>NZ_LWEY01000966.1:0-426 GCF_001634935.1 Oleiphilus sp. HI0043
TACAGTGTATTCGGCTGGTTTGCTGTACCTTATATTGTTAAGCAGCAGGCCATCAACTCCCTTAAGGATATTGCAGCCTGGGATACGCAAATCGAATCAGTTGTTTTCAACCCTTACGCACTATCTCTAGCCGTTCACGGTTTCCAAGCTAAGGATGAGTTCCAGCAAGATAGCGTCAGCTTTGATCGATTCTACGTCAACTTTAGCGCCCTCGGTTCATTGGGGGGGCGCATAGCTTTTGATGAAGTCAGTTTGACGAGGCCTAGTATCAATGCTCAGCTTGACGAGCAAGGTCTGTTAAATTTCCAGCGTGACTTTGTAAAAGCTGACAGCGAGGCAGCGCCAGAGGAAGTCGACAACTCAGAGCCTTTAGCCTTCTTTTTCGGCCTGATCTCTATCTCTCATGGACTGGTCAACTTTACCGAT
>NZ_LWEY01000967.1:0-446 GCF_001634935.1 Oleiphilus sp. HI0043
GAAATGACGGTAAGCGAGAAGCTCGTATGAGAATACGTCTACTTTTTCTTTCGTCTTCTTGCCTTCACGAATAATGTTTCGTGAATAGTGATGAGCAAAACTAGGCTCAATACCATTACTTGCGTTATTGGCAAGTGAAAGCGAAATGGTACCCGTTGGTGCGATAGAAGTGTGGTGAGTAAAACGAGCACCTTGTTCGGCTAATTTTTCGATTAGTTCCGGCTCATGCTCACCAACTTTCTGCATGTAACGGCTGTATTTTGCGTGAAGTACTTTACCTTTTACTTCATCGCCAACCTGGTAGCCTTCAGCTCTCATTTCAGGGCGTTTAAGAAGCATCTCCTCATCAACGATGAAGGTCTCTTCCATGATTGGCGCAGGGCCTTTTTCTTCTGAAAGCGCTAGGCCTTGTTTCCAGCCTTCAATAGACATCTCACGGTTTACCT
>NZ_LWEY01000968.1:0-958 GCF_001634935.1 Oleiphilus sp. HI0043
TCAATTTAAAAGCATTAACTATAATCAGCAGCGTGCTGAGTTAGTCTTAGAAATGCAGGCTCAAAGCTTTGATCAGTTAGAGAGTTTAAAAAATGCCATCGTTAGTGCTGGCCTAACGGCGAAGATCAGTTCCGCTGTTCAAGAAAAAGAATATTTTCGCGGCCGTATTAGTGTCGGCGGTGCTTAGTTTAGGTAGTTAAGAGAGATATTGAGATGTTAGAAGCTTTAAAACAGAACTCTGCGCTACTGAATATGCGCAAACAGTATGAGATGCTATCGGCACGTGACCGTTTGGCTCTTAAAGTGCTGCTTGTAGCTCTGAGCTTGGTTATTCTGATCTTTGGCTTAATGAAGCCAGCTTATGAATACAAAAAACAAGCCGAGGCAAAGCTTGAGCAAAATCAGCAATTGCTAGCCTTGGTAAACCAGAATAAAGCCGCACTGAGAAGTCTTGGTCAAAACAATCAAGGCAGTGCTTCCAAAAAAGCATTGAATAGCCAGCAGCTGGTTTCATCGGTTACTAATCTTGCAAAGCAACAGAAAGTGGCACTTAAGCGCTTCGAGCCAAGCGGCGACAATAAGCTAAAAGTTTGGGTGGATGACGCCTCTTTCGATAAGGTAATTTCTTGGTTAAGTCGCTTGAAAAGCTCATTAGGTGTGCGAGTCGAGCAGATTTCCATTGATAAAGATGATGCACCAGGGAAGATCAGCGCCAGAATGACATTGTCTTCATAAGTCTGTAGCGCGATATATTAGTCTAAGAACTAGGGGCACCTATGACAAGAATAACAGAAGAAACCAAAGCAAGAGTTGTTCGACTTGAACCTGGCGCTTTTACCGAAGCTAAAGCAATTCTATATAGAGCTTATAAACATGAGCCTACCTTTAAATACCTATTTGACGCTTCGCGCCCTGGTTATGATCAACGTATCAGGGCAACTATACGAGAGTTAATTAA
>NZ_LWEY01000969.1:0-271 GCF_001634935.1 Oleiphilus sp. HI0043
GAATAGGAACATGTTTACAATAGAGTGTTCAAAGCCCATAAAGAAGAAGAGCATTACCGGCATCCACATTGCAATGATCTTACTCGTTGCAGAGGTTGAAATCATTGCACCGACAACACCCATCGATACCATCCAGTTACACAGCATGCCACGAATAAATATCGTGAACCAGCCATCAGCACCATGCGCTTGATAACCCAGTGTTCTTGACTCACCAATGGTGCTCACTTTAGCTGCCAAGGCACCGCCGTCAGTGTTGTAACCATAAGTT
>NZ_LWEY01000970.1:0-338 GCF_001634935.1 Oleiphilus sp. HI0043
GCTAAAGTTTTCTTTACTTGGAAGAAAATTTAAATGAATTGTCACAAAACATGACAATATAGAACTTAAGAAAGGGAGCAGCTAGCCGGTCAGGATAAACGATATATTTTTATGCCTGACCACCAGCAGAAGGGCTTAACGAAAATAAGATGAAAGCAGTTTAAAAGCGAATTTTTTCCTCGTCACTTAGGCCAAGATTGTCCCAAACTTTTAAGTTTGGTTCGGCTTGATTAAGTGTATAAAAATGTAGACCCGGAGCGCCAGCTTTTAACAACTGCTCACACATTTGACTTACCACTTCTTCACCAAACTTCTGAATGCTAACAGTATCATCGCCA
>NZ_LWEY01000971.1:0-336 GCF_001634935.1 Oleiphilus sp. HI0043
CGATAACTGCACCAATCAAAGTTCCTCGGCCACCCACTGCTACCCAGATCACCATTTCGATAGAGTTAATGGGTGAGAATTCACCTGGGTTAATAATACCGACTTGAGGAACGTACAAGGCACCCGCTACTGCCGCAATCACAGCTGAGTAGACGAACAACCAAACTTTATAGCGCTCAGTACGATAGCCAATAAAACGTGCTCTGTTTTCACCATCACGAATCGCGACAATAACCTTGCCAAAGCGTGATTTAAATATCGCATGGCTCGCAAGCAACACTAAACACAATATGACAGAGGTGGCGACAAACAAACCAATTCGCGTGCTGTCTGCTT
>NZ_LWEY01000972.1:0-402 GCF_001634935.1 Oleiphilus sp. HI0043
ACATGATGGGTCTAACGGCTGAAATGTTAGCTAAAAGCACGGTATTTCACGTGAAATGCAAGATGAGTTTGGCGCGCGTTCACACCGTCTAGCTCACGAAGCTACATTGGAAGGTCGTTTTAAGAACGAAATCGTTCCAGTTGAAGGTCATGATGAGAACGGTTTTAAAGTTCTTATTGAGGACGATGAAACAATCCGTCCAGAAACGACTGCAGAGTCTCTAGGCAAGTTGAAGCCAGCTTTCAACCCTAAAGGCGGTACAGTAACTGCGGGTACGTCTTCACAGCTTACAGATGGCGCAGCAGCAATGTTGTTGATGTCAGCTGAGAAAGCAGAAGAGCTTGGCCTTAAGCCACGTGCTCGTATCGTTTCAATGGCTGTTGCAGGTTGTGATCCAGCTAT
>NZ_LWEY01000973.1:0-566 GCF_001634935.1 Oleiphilus sp. HI0043
CGTTATTATGCCCGAGGGCGAGCTGTGTAATTTTGGCGACGGCGTTGCGGTGCTTCCTTTTCTCAGCCCTCGCTTTATTGAGCTGGCACTCGTTAACCAGTGCCCGGTTTTAATCGCCGTCCATCACGGCTCTGATCGCTGGGCCATGCCAATTAAGTTAGACCGACGCTTAGAGCCTCTATTCAAGTGGCTTCCTCAACATATGCACGAGACGATTAAGCATTCAAGAACACTTAGTATTCCCAAGCCGGTCAAAAAGAAGATTCCCAAGCTGTATATGAGCTTTGCACGGTACCAGCCAAGCCTAAGCTTGAAAACACTGAGCGACAATAAGGAGCAGCGCAATCAGCAACTCCATAAAGAAGCCGAGATTGTTAGAGACAAAATGAAGAAAATGATCTCCCTGATCATCACAGAACGCCGACTGAATGACTTGGTTCATTAAGCCTCTTACATGAGTGATTCGATACAAGGCTTCCTTGTCACACGGCAATGGCGAGATACACCACAAGGCGTGCTGCTCAAGTATTGGTTTTATTAATGCAAAACAAAGTCAAACCATATTT
>NZ_LWEY01000974.1:0-355 GCF_001634935.1 Oleiphilus sp. HI0043
TTTGAATTAGTTCAAATGCTTCTTGAGTACGATCGGTTCGGTCGGCCAAGGTGTAGCCAAGTGCATTGATAGCAATCGCATTGTTCGGGTTCAGTTCTATTAGCTTTCTTAGATCTTGCTCCATTCCTGCCAAATCATCGTCTGCTTCTCGATTCATTGCTCGAGCGTAGAGTAGCTGGTCATCTTCGGGGAATGCTTGAATGGCGGCGTTGAGTGAGGCATTCATGCGGTCTGTTTCACCTGCACTAGATAGTAATTTAACTTCCAGTAGCCATAACTTAAGAGGGCTTGCTCCAGGTTTCTTTCTCAATTCAGCGAGTCTGTTTAGCATCTCGTCTTGCTGTTCGTTGTGAAC
>NZ_LWEY01000975.1:0-379 GCF_001634935.1 Oleiphilus sp. HI0043
TGGCCGAATTCTTGAAATCAAGCCGGGATTTTATACGCGAATGGGCGCAGGTATTCGTCAATCAACTGAAGTGTTAAAAACACAAGCAACTCAAAAGCGCCTCATGTTGATTGTTTCAGACGGCAAGCCAAATGATATTGATCACTACGAAGGCCGTTACGGAGTAGAGGATACTCGTAAGGCGGTTCAGGAGGCCAAGCAGCAGGGCTTGCAACCATTTTGTATTACCATCGATGAAGATGGAAACGATTATTTACCTTACCTTTTTGGTGATCATGGTTATGCAGTGATTAGTGATACTGCGCGTTTACCTGCATTGCTGCCAAAAATTTACTTGAACCTTACAGGTCTATCGTAAGACGACAAGGGTCAAGCTTTT
>NZ_LWEY01000976.1:0-341 GCF_001634935.1 Oleiphilus sp. HI0043
AGGTAAGCGTTTTACTTTCGGCATTAAGCTTATCTACGACAACGTGAGCAATAGAGCGTTGATCCTTAGTGACAATATGATCACCAAGCAATGCTTCTATCTTCTTGCCCCATTCACCTAAAGTAGCATGATGTTCTAGCCTATCAACCTTCAGTTTCAGTTCTATTAGAGGTAGAGAGGCTCGAAAGCCTATCTCAATGCAAGCAGGCAAATCCGGAAAGGTCTGAGCCAGCACCTGCTGAAGTTTTGATTCACCATAACCAAAAACGCGGTAGCGAAGGCGCTTCACCTCAATATCACTCGGTAAAGTAACCTTTAGACTCGGTAAGATCTCCTCACGC
>NZ_LWEY01000977.1:0-270 GCF_001634935.1 Oleiphilus sp. HI0043
CTTGAATCTAGGCACAGGTTCTATTTTATGAAGAGGACGTTGGAGTCCATATAAGGTGCCTCATCAGCATAATCGTTTAAACTAATGAAGCTAATTTTTTCGCTATCCTGTTCAGTAAAGAAGAACTTGTTACTGCCCAAAGCACGGTCGTAGACAATGGATATTGTGCCGTCACCTTGAAAACTCCAGGAAAATGAAAAAGACGAGCCATCATTTTCATCTCCGTTGGTAGCGCCCGTATTGTTAGCAAAGAACTCAATAGAGCAGAAA
>NZ_LWEY01000978.1:0-8709 GCF_001634935.1 Oleiphilus sp. HI0043
CAGATGGTTGAACCCAATTGCCAAGATTACTGTAACGGTAAGCGAATACAGGGCAGAGCTATGAACGGTTATTTTTCTATCAATAAGAAGTTGATGAGTGGAGCCCTGCTGGCCTCATCGCTAATTCTATCCGCGTGTTCTGATAACGACTCTAAGCAGGATGACATGCTTGAGTTTGAAGTTACAGTGAGCAACTTGACGGCTGGTCAGCCTTTATCGCCTGCTGCAGTTTTATTGCACGATTCCCAATGGAAGAGTTTTCAGACGGGTCATAGGGCGAGTGATGAACTCGAGTTACTAGCTGAAGGGGGAGACAACAGCCAGTTCTTATCCTCATCGCTTGACGATTCTTACGTTTATCTTGCTGAGTCTGGTGCTGGAATTATAGCGCCAGGAGAGTATGAGTCGTTTCAGGTTCAAACTTCTGAAAAATACTTGGGAACTTTATCACTGAGTGTTGTGTCTATGTTGGTTAACTCGAATGATGCTATTGCAGCTTTAAACGGTAAAGCAATTAGCACACTAGAGATTGACGAGAGTATGAGTTTTGAATTGCTGACCTATGATACGGGCACTGAAGCGAACACCGAGACAGCAGACACAATTCCCGGGCCTGCAGCACAAGGTGGCGATCGTGAAGGGTTCAATGTTGCGCGTGATGATGTTCGGGACGCAGCATATCTGCACCCAGGTGTTGTGACTCAGGACGACGGTTTATCAAGCTCAACCTTAGGTGAGGTTCACCGTTGGGATAACCCGGCTGTGAATGTTCGCGTGGAACGTATTCGTTAGCGCACGTTGTTTGAGGGCTTTTGAATGTTGTTATTCTTAAGCTTAGTAGCCTCACTCTCTCCTCGTTTTTATGGTCTCAAACAGGCTTATGATAAATGCTAGGGAGCAGAGAATGAACCTTCATATGGAGAGTAAAAGTTTACAAGCGGTTGATGTTCTTTCTGACCTTGATAGAAAGCGTTTTCTGATTGTGGAAGATGACCCCGATATCGCAGACCTTATGTCGCTTCACCTTCGAGACTTAAACGCCGATATTTTAGTTGTTAGTGATGGCGTTGAGGGTTTTCAGCGAGCGAGATCAGAGCAGTGGAACGCCATTATTTTAGACTTACAACTGCCAGGCATAGACGGTTTGGAGCTATGTAGAATGCTTCGAGTCTCACAAATTTATGTGCCGCTGATGATGGTGACTTCCCGTTCAACTGAGTTGGATAGAGTCTTAGGTCTAGAGATTGGTGCTGATGATTACTTAGTTAAGCCTTTTAGTGTGGCCGAACTAAAGGCAAGAGTAAAAGCATTGCTTAGACGGTCTGCCCAGAGTGAGAAACCAAGACCTGAAGCGAGTGTATTGAGCTATCTTAGCCTTTCTTTAGATTCCTCTTCTAGAAAAGCAAAATTAGCTGAAAAGACGCTAGATCTAACAGCGAAAGAATTCGATTTACTTTGGTTCTTTGCATCTCATGTGGGAAAGGTCTTTAAACGTAGTGAGCTTCTTGACAAGGTTTGGGGTTATGGTCACGAAGGTTATGAGCATACCGTTAACTCTCATATAAATCGCTTGCGATCAAAACTGGAATCGGATTCTTCAAACCCTGTATATATTAATACAATTTGGGGGGTGGGTTATCGTTTTGGAGAGTAAGAACATTGAAAAGGGTGCGATGAGACGAAAGCTGCCGTTTTATACAAAGCTGGCTGTCACCATATCTATCATCGGTATTTTTGTGACAGGGATGTTCTTTGTCTTAGCGCTATGGAGCAGTGATAAATATCATCAAGAAGTTACCCAGCGGCTCCATCGTGACTTGGCACCGTACATACTGGATCATTTATCTGAGCCTTTGTTTTTAGACAAAGCAGAGCGAGAAAATGGCAGCCTTAATATCAATAAAAAGGCACTTAAGGGGATCGCAATCAATACCATGATGATCAATCCAAGTGTTGAAGTTTATTTGTTGGATAATAATGGTCAAGTATTAGGGCATGCGCTACCCGACGCCTCAATCGATAAAGGTCAGGTCAATGTACGGGCAATAGACTCATGGCTAAAGGGTGAGGGGAATGAGGCAGTCTTGGGGAGTAATCCAAGAGAGCCTGATAAACTCAATATATTCTCTGCCGCGCCTGTCTTCTTTCAGGGTAAGCAGAAAGGCTTTCTGTATATCGTGCTCGCTAGTCATGAGTCTGCCTCGATAGCCGAATCACTGCAAAGCAGCCATATCATTCGCATTGTCTTAGGAGCGATGTGCGCAATATCGCTATTCTTCGTTTTCTCAGCTTTGTTATCTTTCAAGCGAATTACTAGCCCACTGAGGAAGCTGGCTCAGGAAATTCGAACTTATCGTGAGGCTGAGCTAGGCACAAGTGATGCTTGGGAATTAAGGAGTAACAGTGATGAAATTGAAGTTTTATCGAGTTCCTTTTCGCTTATGCGCCAACGAATACAAAGCCAGTTTGATCAACTCGCTGAAAGTGATCGCTTAAGAAGGGAGTTAATATCTAATGTCTCTCACGACTTAAGAACGCCATTGGCAGCCATGCAGGGCTATTTGGAAACACTCATTATCAAGTCCGAGACGCTAGACTCTGCTAAGCAGAGAAAATATTTGGAAGTGGCGCATCGTCATAGCAAGCGTTTAAGGGATTTAGTTAGTCAATTATTTGAATTATCTAAACTAGAAGCGGGGAGGGTTCAGCCACAATACGAGATATTCTCCTTGACTGAGCTTGTTTACGATGTGCGACAAGACTATGAATTACGAGCGCAAGAAAAGGGGCTTGAATTGATCGCAAAAGTGCCTGATGAGAATGTTTTGGTGAATGCCGATATTTCTCTTATGCAGAGGGTGCTCCAGAACCTGATTGATAATGCTATCTCTCACAGTAAAGAAAGTGGTGAAGTTACCTTGTCACTGAAGTTAGAAGGACGCGGCGTTCAAGTCGGTGTTTTTGATACTGGCCGTGGCATCGCTGCCGAAGATATCCCTTATGTTTTTAAGCGTTTCTACCAGTCTACGTCAGACGTAAATCCTGAGCTTAGGAAAGACGGCGCTGGCCTTGGTCTAAGTATCGTTCAGAAGATACTTGAATTGCATGACAGTATCATTAGCGTCAGATCTCAGTTAAATACCGGGACAGAATTTTCCTTTGCTTTGATGAGGGTCTAGCTTAGAGGGTGAGACGGGAATGTTCATTTTTTTTAATAGTGAAAAGTGATTTTTCTCATACTTTTTGCTTGTGGGGAGCGGCACTAACTCAAGGGAAAGAGTAGAGTTAATGAATATCATTCCAGCGTTTAGTATCGGCTAAAATGGAGAGGGGCATAAGCCCTTTATTTGTTTTCCTGAAATAGGGTGTACAAACTCCAATGTTGTTGCATGTAGCATTAGGCGGTCAGCCATTGCTTTACTACGCTCTGTTGCATATAAGTCACAGCCAATAATAGGGTGTAAGATTTCGCGGCTATGAATTCGCAGTTGATGGGTTCGTCCTGTCAATGGTGTGAATGTTACCTTGGTCAAGTCAGGGTTCAGGTAGCGCTCAATAACTTGAAATTTTGTTATCGCCTCTTTACCTGTTTCGTAGCAGATTTTCTGGAATGGAAAATTGGCCACATCTTTTGCGATTGGAAAGCTAATCGTACCTTCATCTTTTTCGAGTGTGCCTTCTAATATCGCGCAATATGACTTTTTTATCGACCTTGCCTGAAACTGTTTTCCAATATGAGCATTAACGCTTTTGCTAAGCGAGACCAGCATAATACCTGAGGTGCCGAAGTCGAGCCGGTGAGTCAACCTAGCACTAGGGAAGTCTTTAACGAGTCGGTAATGAACTGAATCAATATTGAGAGGGTTCTGTCCTGACAAACTCAGCAATTTACTCGGCTTGTTAATGAGCAATAAATGCTCATCTTGATAAAGAATCTTGATATGTTCGTGGCAAGGCGGGGCGATAAAATCATCAGGTTTATGTTGCATTGTCTTAGTATGACGGAAAAAACGGTGATGTATAGATGAATTGAAACAGAAAAGTGTTTAGTTAAAATTTGTCGATTCAGAAAGTGATAATTCAACCGATATTTTTACGGTTGGGCTAAATCGCAGACAAGAAAAAACCCGAACATCTTGCGATGATCGGGTTCTTCGAATAATGGTGCCCGGTCTCGGAATCGAACCAAGGACACGAGGATTTTCAATCCTCTGCTCTACCGACTGAGCTAACCGGGCATATCAATTATTTAAAGTGCTTGATCTTGCACTGGTACAACTTGTTGCGTCTCGGTATGTCTGCAACGGGGGCGTATTAAACCTGTTTCGTTTCGATGAGTCAAGAGCTAAAACTAAAAAAAAATCACAAACGTAAATTTTGATTATTTTGTAGGCGTAACATAGCCCTCTATGCTTTCAATGTCTTCATTATTAAAGAATTTATGCATCTGTTCTTTCAAGAACTTTCGGTCTTCGGCGCTCATCATATTGAGCTGTCGTTCGTTAATCAGCATGGTTTGTTTATTTTGCCATTCTTTCCAGGCTTGTTCAGAGATGTTGTTAAAAATATCTTGGCCCGCTTCTCCTGGCATTGTCGGGGTATCCAGGCCTTTCAGTTCTTTTTGATACTTTCTGCAAAAAACAGTGCGACTCATGTTTCGATCTCGTGTGGTAAGTAAATAGCATGTGATGGGTCAATCTTAGTCATTTAATCTGAATAAATCATCACAATTTAGCTTTTCAAGGTAGGAAGATATTGGTGCCGGCAGGCCTAATTTAGAAAGCTGATGTTCTTGGATCCACTTTAGCCTATCTGATGAGCGTACTTCTGGTAGTGACGCTTTTAGCTTTAATTTAACCGGCTGTATCTCTAGTTTGTAATGAGAAAAGGTATGGTGAATGCTTTGGTGTCTTTCTAGTAGTTCTGTTTCTATGCCAAAGTTCTCGGTGCAGTATTGAATCAAGTCTGGTGGCGTGAGTGAGGGTGGTGCCTCTGGCAAGCTATATAAACCACCCCATATTCCGCTTGGCGGCCTTTTCTCAAGTAGGACTCCCTTATCAGACTCAATTAGCAGTGCCCAGGTTTTCTTTTGAGGGATCTTTTTTTTGGGTTTTGAAACCGGTAGGGCATGTTGTAGGTCTGCTTTGTTTGCCTGGCAATCTTCCTGCATTGGACAAATTGTGCACTTAGGTTTGCTGCGTGTGCAGAGTGTTGCGCCAAGATCCATGATGGCTTGTGTATAGTCATCAACACGATCTTGCGGTGTGTGTTCATCTGCGAGTAGCCATAGCTTTTGTTCGGTTTTTCTTTCGCCAGACCAGGTTTTGATGGCGTGATAACGACATAAAACCCGTTTTACGTTGCCATCAAGAATCGGGGCATATTGTTTGTGAGCAATGCTACGAATAGCGCCAGCAGTTGAACGACCAATGCCTGGCAGGGCACTTAAGCCGTCAACATCTTCGGGAAAGACGCCATCCAGGTCATAAGATATTTGTTTTGCTGCTTTGTGTAGATTACGCGCACGGGCGTAATAGCCTAAACCGGCCCAATGTTCGAGCACGCTGTCTTCGTCAGCATCTGCCAAACTTTTAACATCAGGAAAGCTTGCCATAAAGCGTTTGAAGTAGTCGATAACTGTGCTGACCTGGGTTTGCTGGAGCATAATTTCAGATACCCAAACCCTGTAGGGTGTTTTGTCTATTTGCCAGGGTAAGTTTTTGCGACCGTGTTGGTCGAACCAATTTAGTAGGCGATTTGCAAAGATTGATGAGCTTTTATCTGTGGACATTAAAATAGTTTCTTGAGTAGGTTCTTGGCAGCATCTTTGATTTCATCTTTGTCGCCAAGGTGTTTGTTTAAGGCTCTATCCAGTTCTTTATCTAATTTACGCTTTGCTTCTTTAGCAGCTACTTGCTTGGTCGCATCGAGTAAACGTTTGCTGTCCAGTTTACATAGCTCAGCTGGAGGCGTATCAAATTTTCCTTTGCATCTTACAGGAACAGGAATGTCTTTGAACTTTTCATTAACCCTGCAGGCATGCTCATTAGAGTCGCCAATGACGCGTAAGCCGGTTTTTATGTCTAGCGATGTTGCGCTCAGGTTGATAGGGCCTTCGGCGCTCATCGCCAATCCGGAGCTTGTTAGCTCGAAATTGTTCGTGAGAATCTCATCTTTCAAACTGGCGCTGCCTTTAAGCAGATCAAAAGGTGTGGCTTTTGGCCAGTTGTTAGTATCGATAGAATCTTTATTTATTAGGGCCAATCCTTTGCAGCTTAGTGCCTTGAAGTTTATGCCTTGAACTTCACCGTCGAGTACTTCAAATTCGGATTGAGCCAAGGCATTGCTTTGAACTTCGCTTAAGGTGTTACCACGACTTGTCAGCGCAGCACTAAAATTGAGAGTGCCACTGAGGCTAGCGCTGTCCTCGGCATTTTGAATTTCCAGCGCTTGAATCAGAGTGCCTAAGTTAAGGTTTGATATCTTTGTATCGGCTTGCCAAGTAGGTTTGTTGCTACGCGCATCTATTTTTGCGCTCGTGTTTAGTATGCCTTCATGAGACTTCGCAGACAGGTTTGTTACGCTGACGATTCCGTTCTTTGCGGCTAATTCGACATTAAGATTTTCGATCAGGACTTTGTTTGCAATTAAGCTTTGTTGTTTTAAAGATATGTCTAGATCGAGCTGTCTCAGTGTTTCTAGTGGCAGAAGCTCTGAGTTGGTTTGGTTGTTCGTTGGTGCTTCATCGTTGGCGCTTGCTTGGGTGTTGTTATTTTCCTCTTCGGCGGGTAAATAATTATCGATATTAACTGAGTCACCGACAAGGCTAAGTGCAAACGCTTGATTACTGCTATTGAATGTAAGGTCTCCTTGCCATGAACTCTTATCTACTTGTGTGTTGATTTGTTGAAAGTATAGAGCCTGGTCTTTAAATTCGAGCTTACTCGAAAGGCTAAATGCGTTTAGCGCTTCAGGTGAAGATAAGGTGGGTAATGCAATTCCAAATCTCTCGGCTAGAATCTTGGGGTTGAACTTGTTGACTTGGACTTGCCCTTGAAGGTGAGGTGATTCTAAGTAGTTTGTAAGGCTTAACTGACTATCAAGCTTGAGTTCCTCGAGTATGAGGAAAAGCTCCTCAACCACTATTTCTTCTTTACTGGTGTTCACAGTGAATTTGCTGTCGAGACTTGCATTAATTACTTCGAACTGAGAGAAGGCGCCATTCGCTTCAAAATTACTCTTGAGTTCTTTTACCGTAATTTTTGAAAAGTCAGGTGAAAACTCGATAAGGCCAATAATATTAGAATTGAGTGTTAGTTTTTCTATGGTGTCTTCGAAGGTGAAGTCTATGTCGAAGGGTACATCTTTGTTTGGTGCTATGTTTGAAACCTTAATACTCGCAGGTGAAAGTTTAATGCTTTGGTTTTTGAGCTCTGATGTATAAGCAATGTTTAGGTTAGATATGCTTAGCTGGCTGAGTAAAAACGAAAGCTCAGAAGTCTTCTGGTTTTTTGAGTCTTGATTTGAATCTTTTGCTTTCGTTTCCGAGGTGTCTTTTTCCAGTGCCGCTGTTTCTTGTGTTGGTAGAATATTAAGCCAATTGGCTTTTCCTTGCTCGTCTTCAAATAGCGATATTTTTGCACTATCGAGAAGCAGGGTGTGAACGCTGGGTGAACCCTTGAGTAAAGAAAATAGGTCTACCTGCGCCAGTATTCTCTTAATAGATGCAAACGCTTGTCCATGCTGATCACTGATTTGCATATCGTTGATATCAATGCCGAGTGGGTACAAAGACCAGGTTAGGGACCCGTCTATCGATAAGTTTATTCCGGCTTGTTCTATAGCTTGCTGCTCAATCGTAGGTTTGAAGCGATTTGCATCTTGAAACTGAATGAACAGCGCGATACCTAGCACTGCTAATAAGGGCAGTCCGATAACCAAAAGTAAGCTGAATTTAAGAAATTTGTTCATTGCTGTATATGGCCCTTAATGAGTCGGTTTCTTGTTCAAGGTATCGTGGCTTTTTATCTTTGAAGTGTTTATTATTGCTGGTCTGCAGGATTATGTCATTGAAGCTTTTCGAATTTCTAATCGGAACGCTCATTAATAGGCTTGCCCGCACAGAAATACACCCTGAGAAAACCACCAGTGATAATAATAGTGAGGTAGGAAATGACCGTTAAAGTAAGTATTGATATTGATCGCGAGTTTACCGTTAAAGCCGATGCAAGCACTGCTTTTGCATTGTTGGCGGATGTGCCCGCTTCAGGCGCCCACTTCCCAAAAGTTGAAGCACTAACCGATCAAGGTGACAATACCTTTCTTTGGGAAATGGAAAAGGTAGGCTTGGGTGATCATGCAATCCAGACTGTTTATGCCTGTAAGTATTCTGCTGACGAAGCCGCATGTGAAGTTACTTGGACTCCTGTTAAGGGTGAGGGTAATGGCGTTGTATCAGGTAAGTGGGAAATAACCGAAGGTGACGGCGTAACTAACTTGAAATTAACGACTTCTGCGCAATTGACTTTGCCTTTACCAGGCCTGCTTAAGTTAGCAATTAGCCCGGTTGTTAAGCATGAATTTAGTGCAATGGTTGATGAGTATATCGACAACCTGAAAGGCGCATTGGCTTAGACCTTTTGTGCTGTGGATAAATAAGGCTATCTAATTTATCTATTTATTATTTTATTTTCGGAGAAGTAAATGGCT
>NZ_LWEY01000979.1:0-888 GCF_001634935.1 Oleiphilus sp. HI0043
CGACTATGTTGATGCTTCATATGGTGCTGAGTCTGATGAAAACCCATTCTATGCTGCTAACATCATTGCCAACCCTGCACCAATGATTGGCGGCAAGAAAGTAGATGCTAGCCAAATTACACCAGAACTACTTGCAAACACTCTGCATGAAATTGACGAAGTTGAGTCTAACGTTGCAACGGGTTATCACGTCATCGAATTTTTGCTGTGGGGCCAAGACTTAAACGGTAACAACCCTGGTGCTGGCTCTCGCCCAGCAAGCGATTTCTCACTTGATAAGTGTACCGGTGGCAACTGTGAGCGCCGTCGTCAGTACCTTCAAGCAGCAACAAGCTTATTGATTTCAGACCTAGAAGACATGGCCAATAACTGGAAAGAAGGCGGAGCATCAGTTGCTGAGCTAACCGCTAAAAGCGAAGCAGGTGCCTTGGCAACCATGCTGACAGGCATGGGTAGCCTTGCGTATGGCGAGCTAGCTGGCGAGCGGACTAAGCTTGGCTTGATGCTACACGATCCTGAAGAAGAACATGACTGCTTCTCGGATAACACTCATAACTCCCACTACTATGACGCCTTGGGCATCAAGAATGTCTATATGGGTCAGTATGAGAGCATCAACAACAACTCAGTAGATGGTGCAAGCCTTTCTGACTTAGTGAAGCAAGCAGACCCAGCACTGGATGCTGAAATGCTGGGTAAGCTTATGCTACTCAAGCGACGGCTCAAGCAATGGTTGACGCGGCGGCTAAAGGCCAAGCTTTTGATGTATTGATCGGTGAAGGTAATACTGCGGGCAACCAAATCGTTCAGAACTTTGTTGATGCACTCGTTGCTCAAGCCAAAACAACTGAAAAGGTCATTCAGGTCTTAGGCCTCAGCAATATTGAT
>NZ_LWEY01000980.1:0-331 GCF_001634935.1 Oleiphilus sp. HI0043
GCTCCCAGATCAAAGCCCTGCTCTTGCGCTTCACCTTCGCTCGCTAATTGCCCATATAGTGAATCCAAGGTGCCCACAACGGCTTCTTTAGCTAAGACCCCGGTAAAGATGCCAACCGTAGCAGGCCAATTTTCTTCACTAATGCCCATAGGAGAGAACATCGGCGTAAGCGTTTTGCTCACTTCGCTTAAGACCGAGTCTTCAGAATCTTCATTCCCGAAAGAGCCGTCCGTGCCAATCGAGTTGAGCACATTTAGCGCCAGCACCATCAGAACAATCACCTTCCCGGCATCGCGGATGAAAAGCTTTACTCTATCCCAGGTTCTTAATA
>NZ_LWEY01000981.1:0-274 GCF_001634935.1 Oleiphilus sp. HI0043
TCAGTAGAGCGTGTAGTGTTTGTATCTTGATTGGTGTCGTAGCCACCGCCAAAAATTAAGACTTCGCGAATATTATTGCCCATCTTAATTTTTGTTTTCACGGGTTTAGACCAAGTCTGGCCTAATTCTTCGTAGCCATTTGTGCCACCCGGGCCGCCTTTGATTTCCCATAGGAATTGTGGAGAGTTACGATCAGAAGCGTCAAGCGCATAATAATTACTCCCGCCTCTACGCATGCCCGTGTACACATAGACAAAGTCATCGGCATCGTAAA
>NZ_LWEY01000982.1:0-475 GCF_001634935.1 Oleiphilus sp. HI0043
GCACGGATATTGTTCTGGGTGGTAATTGGGAAGCTGAAATTAAAGCATTGAAAGACCCAAGTGATGACAAGATCGCTAAAATCAAAGCTGACTGGGAAGTACGAAATAAAGCCGTACTTGAGGCAGGCGGGTTGCATATTTTGGGTACCGAACGTCACGAGTCTCGTCGAATCGATAACCAGCTTCGTGGACGATCTGGCCGTCAGGGTGACCCAGGTAGTACCCGTTTCTTCTTGTCTTTAGAAGATAACTTGATGCGTCTGTTTGCCTCGGATCGTGTACGTAACATCATGCAAGCCTTGGGTATGGACAAAGGTGAGGCCATCGAGCACAAGATGGTGAGTAATGCGATTGAAAAGGCTCAGCGTAAAGTAGAAGGCCGTAACTTTGATATTCGTAAGTCCTTACTGGAATACGATGATGTGGCGAACGATCAGCGTAGTGTGATTTATGAGCAGCGTAACTCGGTGATGGA
>NZ_LWEY01000983.1:0-363 GCF_001634935.1 Oleiphilus sp. HI0043
AACTGAGTGTTGCGTCAAAAGTACAAATCGTTGCTCAGGGTTTTACCTATTTGCTTAAGTATCAAGCATTCTGCTAAATACTTAAGCAAGTAACATACCGCTCTGAACATCGTTAGGGGAGCTATATATATGGCCGGTATTCTGGACAGTGTTAACCAACGAACTCAGCTCGTTGGGCAGAATCGACTGGAATTATTGTTGTTTAAGCTTCAGGGTCAGCAGATATACGGAATTAACGTTTTTAAGGTTAAAGAAGTATTGCAGTGCCCTAAGTTAACTATGATGCCACAACGACATCCTGTTGTTCGCGGTGTCGCGCATATTCGTGGTGGAACTATCCCTATTATGGATATGGGGATGGCA
>NZ_LWEY01000984.1:0-504 GCF_001634935.1 Oleiphilus sp. HI0043
TCGGATGCCATCTGAACAACTTTAGTAATTATAGCCTCTTACTTATCATCTTTGCTTAGATTCTGGGCTATTAAAAACGCAAGGCACCCTCGCCCTTACTCGCAACAATAGACAGACCTAAAAACTAAACTAGACAAAATTCAAGTTGCGCCGGTTATCATATTTGTTATAAATCCGGCGTTTTTTATGGCTTTCTAGAAACTATTTCTCAGACATCCACTATACTAACAACTACACACCAATCACTAGCTAACTACGCACATCGGACTCTGAGCAGAGCATGAGCATTCACAGAAAGATAGACCTACTTCCTGAACGCTCTCAAATGGCATGGCTTATCTTGCTTATTGCCACTATTGGGCTGTGGGTCAGTCTCGCGATTTCTAAGCCATCCTTAGCACAAAGCACGTCATCGCAGTACGAAACAATTAAGGTAAGCAAAATAGTAGATGAAGTTAATGCACTACCTTATCTAGATTACTACTTGGACAGTTCCTTTTCGGC
>NZ_LWEY01000985.1:0-434 GCF_001634935.1 Oleiphilus sp. HI0043
TTTTATCGCTCAAAGTTTATTCTGAAGCAGAATCACGCTTAGCTCTGATACTCGCATACCATTGTGAGGGGTTTATTATCTCACCGTCCTCTTCACTAACTTCGGGATATGGAAGTTTGTTCTGGTGGCAATAGCTAGCGACTTTAGGGTGCGCCCAGCGAAAGAAAGTTTCCTGATAGGTTTTACCATCTAAACGAACCTGATCATAAGACCCAGCCAAGGACCGCTGCCTTTGCGCTTCAGCGAGAATAATGGCTGCGGCAACCGATACGTTAAATGACTCCACCATACCAAGCATCGGAATCACAATATGCTGATCCACCTTGGCCGCTGCGATATCACTGACGCCCTTCTTTTCATTACCTAATAGAATCGCGCAAGGCTTAGTATAGTCAACATCCCTATAATCAATTGCGCTACTGACAGAACAGATT
>NZ_LWEY01000986.1:0-883 GCF_001634935.1 Oleiphilus sp. HI0043
TTACATGTTGTCGCTAGTGTTTATTCATGTACTAAATATTATTCTGAACTATATATTGATTTTCGGTCACCTTGGTTTCGCCGCTATGGGGACTGATGGTGCGGCTTGGGCGAGTACCATTGCCATGGGCGTTGGTTCTGTTCTGTATTTTTGTTTGGGCTTCTTCAAGCTGGAGTCGTTAAAATTATTCCGTATAAAACCAAGCTTAAGTGATCTTGCTAGCGTCTTTAGACTCACCATTCCAGCAGGTTTTCAGCAGCTGTTAATTGCGATTGGTATGATCAGCTTGTTTTGGATGGTGGGTAAAATAGGCGTTAGTGAAGTTGCCGCTTTAAATATACTCATCAATATTCTGATGTTATGTATTTTGCCAGGCTTTGGTTTTGGTATGGCCGCTGCAACGCTGGTAGGTACAAGCTTAGGTGAACGAGACAAGGTGAAGGCTAAACTCTGGGCCTATGATGTTGCCAAAATTGGCGGAGGGATAACCTTGATACTCGGTATGTTATTAGCCTTCAATGCAGAGCTTATCTTGCGCTTTTTCACTTCAGATACGGCTACCATTGACGCGGCTCGCTTACCTTTGCAGGTGACGGGGGCTTTAATATTTATCGATGTTATCGGTGTGATTCTTATGAACGCCTTGCTGGGAAGTGGTGACGTAAAAGTAGTCTTGAAGACAAGTATGCTTTCTCAATGGGCTGTGTTCTTTCCTTTAGGTCTTATCGCAGTAGTTTATTTTGAGCCGCCCTTGCTGGTGATTTGGCTTTTGTTTTCTTTCTCTCGCCTGGGCCAAGGTTTTGTTTACGGTATTCACTGGCATAGAGGGAAATGGGGAGGCGCTAAGCTTTAGTGTTTAGCGCTTCAATGACGGTGATTTCTA
>NZ_LWEY01000987.1:0-365 GCF_001634935.1 Oleiphilus sp. HI0043
AGTTCTATAATAGCGAGCAGAAAGCAATCGGCCCAGATGACACGGACGCTCGCTGGGGCCTCAGCTTTAGTCAGGATATCAATGCGCATCATGACGGCTGGTATGGCACGCTCAAATATAGCCAGATCAGCGACTTTGACTACCTGGATGATTTGAACCAGGGGCTGAATATAAACCGAAGTGATAACCTTGATCGAAGGGCTGAACTCCATTATTCAGAGGATAACTGGCGATTCAGCTTCTTGATGCAGCAATACAAAAGTATCGATGAAACACTGCTGGCAAGCGAACAAGCTTATCAACGCTTACCTGAACTAAATTATCAATTCGGTTCTATCTACAAACAACTGCAACTCGACTGGCAC
>NZ_LWEY01000988.1:0-222 GCF_001634935.1 Oleiphilus sp. HI0043
TATTGCTAATGAGGGTCTAAACTTAGAGTCATGTGTAAAGACGGCTTATTTTTGGCGGTGATTCGCGTGCCAGGATTGGCTTTCTTAGAGAATAATAATATTTAGTGTCCTAAGGAGTGCTCTATGTTGGATGATTCTGATCCAATTGAAACCTCGGAATGGTTAGAAGCTATTCAGTCTGTAATCGATAATGAAGGTATGGAGCGAGCGGAGTATTTGCTT
>NZ_LWEY01000989.1:0-242 GCF_001634935.1 Oleiphilus sp. HI0043
ATGTCATCCGCTAAATAGGAGCCACCGATGGCTCCTCCCCAATTATAGATACAGCGAATTTTGTTTTTTAAATCGGGGCGCTGCGCGAGCAGTTCGTAGATATCGGGAGCACCTTTGCTGTAACCAATTAAAAATATATCTCCGGGTGTCTTTTGTTCGGACGGTGGGATTGTTGTTGTGTCAGCTGCTAATCCGGCACCGTGGTCAATCGCGGCGATCAAGTCATCAATATTAGAGCTGCA
>NZ_LWEY01000990.1:0-387 GCF_001634935.1 Oleiphilus sp. HI0043
TGAGTAGTTTTCTTCCTCCTCCATAGGTAAGTCCTCCGCTTGAGGGCGATAAAAATCATTCGAGGTCGAGATAGAATCCAACATAGAACTCCTCCTTCTTCGGCATGTCGTAGACCTTAAATCCTGTCTGACGTTCAATTTCTTCGATCACTCGCCCTTTACCTTCCTGTTCCTCAGTTGCAATCACAAACCACATATTCAATTCGTGAGTCCGTTTGTAGTTGTGAGCAATCTCGGGAAAGCCATTGACGATTTCAGCTACTTCATCAAAGCGCTCTTCCGGTATCGCCATACCCGCAAGTGACAGTGCACCACCCAACTGCTCTGCATGGTACATTGGGCCAAAGCGCGTTAGCGTTTTATCGGCACGCATCTTCTCAACTCGGT
>NZ_LWEY01000991.1:0-381 GCF_001634935.1 Oleiphilus sp. HI0043
GAGAGCACACACCTCACCTTCACAACCCAGCTCGATGATATCAAGAATGCTACCGTCTATATCGTCACAGTTCCTACACCGATCGATGACTACAAAACACCAAACCTAACGCCGCTAATCAAAGCGAGCGAGATGCTTGGCAAAGTAGTCAAAAAGGGCGATTACGTTATTTACGAGTCGACTGTTTACCCGGGTGCAACCGAAGAAGACTGTTTACCACTAATCGAGCAAGGCTCTGGTTTGAAGCTAAATGAAGATTTCTTTGCGGGATACAGCCCGGAACGAATCAATCCTGGCGATAAAGAACACCGTGTCACGAACATTCTCAAAGTTACCTCTGGCTCAACGCCCGAAGCGGCAACTTTTATTGATGACCTTTAT
>NZ_LWEY01000992.1:0-329 GCF_001634935.1 Oleiphilus sp. HI0043
CTTGTCGGCGGTAAAGGTCACTGACTGGGTTTGCTGAGGGCCAATTTCCATACTGACGCCATGGTTGACCATACAGAAACCATGAGTTACGTCTTCTACCATATCAAGGTTAGTGATCACCATGGTGACTTCATCGCCTTGCTTAACGGTAAATTTGTTCAGGCCAAAGTTTGGTGCAACCGAGGTCATATAAACCGTCACTTTGTTACCCTTGCGAATAATCTTGTTGTCCATTTCAAGATTTACACCATCTTTCTTTGCTTGAGCAACGGTTTCAGCGAAGAAGGGGTCATCACGCTTCCAGATTTTGCTTGGCTTCACTTTGCTTC
>NZ_LWEY01000993.1:0-361 GCF_001634935.1 Oleiphilus sp. HI0043
ACTCCTCAGATTCCAGAGTATTTGAAAGCGGAGCCTAGTGAGATTGAGCAGCTGATTGAAGCCTTAGTAAGCTTACTGGTTCAAGAACACTCAAGTGAGAAACACTTACCGTCTTTTCACGCAAGCTTGAAAGAAATGCGTAACGACTTAATACAGTCCTACCCAGATACAGGTGCGGAAATATTTGAGCGAATTATTCGAACGGCTTTCCCCGAGTTAGTAGATGATATTCTTGCTTTATTAGCAATGCTTGATATCTATGACGAGTGGCTCTTGACTAATATATTAGATCTGAATGAAATGCCTGCGTTGCAGCAGCAAGGCATGTTGTGGCAAAAGCGCTATGAAATTTTTGGTGAGG
>NZ_LWEY01000994.1:0-214 GCF_001634935.1 Oleiphilus sp. HI0043
AAACCTGATATACAGCTACAATGGAGGTTCCGACATCAATATATTTGAATTATCGGAACAGACAGGTAAACACGAAGCGCTCAATACCATTACCCTCTCTACTTCACGTCATTACTTACAGGGCTTGTATCTGGAAGAAACACTCGAAAACAAAAAACTTATTTCAATCGCTAACGAATACGCTCAAGTCTATAGCGACTACTTCTGGCACTGG
>NZ_LWEY01000995.1:0-3798 GCF_001634935.1 Oleiphilus sp. HI0043
ATATACTAAATATTTTACTACTCTTTATTCAAAACCCGTCATCAGCGATCTCAGAAATTGGAATTGCACCTGATCACTGCTCATTCCACACGTTTGAAGACGAGATTCAAGAAGCATCTTTCATTGTTGATAGCATTAGATCTGCAATCGAGAGAGGGGGCAAGGAGAACGATATCTGTGTTTTAACGAAGCAGCTTTCTTCGCAATACACAGAATTAGTGAGGGAAGAGTTAACGAGAGCTGGAATAAACAATCTAGACATGTCTGACCTACAAGATGCTCTAAAAGAGCCTCTAGGACAATTATTTTCGCTGTTTCTGAAATCCATAATTGCGCCAACACCTGAAGTAATGTCTAAGTTATTTCATATAAATCTATCGTTGAATAAGGTCAATTCAGGTGACTCAAAAGAAGAACCTTTGACGTTAGCTTTGGTCAATTTCATATCACATAAGCGTGAATTAATTACGCCTTTAACTTCAACTGATGAACTTATATCTTTTTTACATGGTTTCGTTCACGAACTTGGAGTGAAAAAAATAAAAGGTCGATGGAAACAATACAAATCTCCAGAATACTTCCAACAGATCTGGCAAACGCTAGAGGGTCATTTGAGGGATATGTGTGATCAAGCCAGTGCGTTGGAAGAGGCAGTAATGCTATTCAGTGCTGAAAATTCGGTACACTTAATGAATGTGCATAAGTGTAAAGGGCTTGAATATGACTCCGTATACTTTATTGGACTTGAGGATCAGGCATTTTGGAACTATAGAAATCAACCATTCGAGGACAATTGCTCCATATATGTGGCTCTTTCCAGAGCGAAAGAGCAAATTTACGTTACTTATACAAAATATAGATCACATCGTATTAATAGAGGGTTTGATAATAGACTATCCACTAATGACTCGCTGAAGCCGGTAGTCGATTTATTGATTCATAAATGTAGGTTTCGAAAAATAGATCATTCGTAAAATAGTTGTTCCGGTCTCCGGTTTTGGCCTAGTCTTTTGATTACGAATTGTTATGTTCTGTTTTGTATCTAGCTTGTGTACTAACGGGGAACCACTGAACGAGAGAGCAACTTACCTACACCTAAAAAATTATTGTTTTTTACGATACTTTAGCTTCGTGGTTTTGAATAACTCTTTCTTATTCTTCTCATTATCTATTTGGTCACCGATAGAGGGCGAGTCAATCTCTTTCAGGCCCGAAATATAAGACTTATCTTTGCTATTTGGCTTATATCCTACGATATCTCGATTATAAATATCCGGCTTCTCTTGCTGTAGCTCCTTATACCTCCTCCAGATTCTTTGTTTAAATTTTCTAGAGCCCGACAGTTTTATTGTTGAGTTAGGGGAATATTTCTGGTAAGCAAGCGTGATTGCGGCATCAATAACATCATTCGAGGAGTCGTCATAAATAACAATGTTATTATTTGTCTCACGGAATACTCTGCCACCGGAATCATTGCAATAGTAGTCAATGTGGCGGCCACGGTGTATTGATGTATATTGGGCTAGCGGGGAGTTCTCGCTAGGAAATAATTGCTTGTATTGTTCTGAGGTATTATCCGGCTCTACTGCGCCTGAAATATTATTCAGAGCTTCCATTTGCTCCTTATATTCTTTGATATTTTTCAGTAATTCGAAATGCTCCTCCTCGTCATATTCCAGTTCATCAATGATCTTTTTCCACGAAAAACCGATGGCAGAACCTTTGAAAGTATAATTTTGATAAGCGTATGAAATTCCAGAAACTCGTTTGTTTTTGGCGTGTGAGATTAGAGGGGTGATGCCTTGCTTTTTTAGTTGTTTGACGAAAGATGGGATGCTCGGCTTTTTTAATGCTTCAGCCAAACATTCTTTCAGGTATTTTTTAACTTCTTTGGACGGCTGGGGCAGTAGGGCTTTGTTAGGAATTACGTTGCCATCCTCAAAGCGAAGAACCTTAGTTAGATTATTTTCATCTTCTATCTCAGAACATAATTTGTTCCAGATTTTCATGTCTCGTTTGGGGTTATAGGCAATGCCTCGTTTATTGCGCCGGTCTGATACCAAATGTGCATGAATTGTTTTGTCACAATCGCCATGAACAACAAGAAGGTAGCTTCTGTTTAATCCGAAGAGTTTGTTCCGTTTCATCGCTTCTTTTGACAAAGAAATTACATCTGACGGTGATAGATTGTCTTTTTTTGGGAAGGATATTGTGTAATGTTCATAAAGCTTATTGGTTTTAACCCGATGCTTTAGATCCCACTTTTTATTATCAACATCAATCTTCTCAGAGAATTTCTTCGCAAATTCTTTGATGCAATCTCCGTGCAAAAACGGATGGTCAAAATTTGTCTCAACAAGCAATATTCGGTCTGGATTATCTTGATCATCCAATACGTATTTAACGGTGTTATAACATCCTCTTTTGGTTTCGCCGCGATGGATTTTCTTGAAAATCATTCGGCTAGCAGGTCGTTTATTTTCTTCAATTCATCGCGCAAATTATTGAGCCATTCTTCAAGCTTGTGGGGATTAACTGGCTCCATGAATTTGACAGAATAATTCAGCACCTTGGCAATTTGGTTAAAATTTCCACTGGCGTGTTTCAATAGTTTCAACGCCGCAATGTCAAACTTGCTTGGCTTCTCAATCGTAATATCAATGCCAGAAGCTAAGTTAATAACAAAGTCATTCACGTATGAATTTGCTTCATGAGCACATTGCTTTAGATATTCTATTTCTTCTTCAGAATAACGAAGGTAAAGGCGTTTTTCTCTTTTCATGCTCTTCTCCTTTTTTTATTATTTTTGTACAAACGCAGTGAAGTCAAAACAAGTTGGGATTGGCTATGAAACATCGTTTCAGAGTTGGTGCTGGTAGTATCGGTAGATACTACGAGGCAGCCCAAGCCCCTTTCTTGCAATATTTATATCACTTCGTACTTACACAAATATCATAAAAAAAACAGATTGGAAGAGGCGGTCATGGTATTTAGTTTAGAGAAGGTCAGGCAGCCACATTGGCTGCCTTGGTTATTTCGAAGATTTAGGGCCGTCAGGTGGTGACGGCCTGTTTGAAGGTGGGGTAGGTTTATCTTTATCAGATTCTAACAACTCATCGACCGTGCGAAATCGAAGTTTAAGTTCATGATCCTGTTTAGGCTTTTTCTTCTTTTTGAGCATGTGGAACATGAACCACCAGAAGAACAGCATGGCACATGGTTTTTGGTTTAGTTTATCTTCAACATCTTCGTCACAAACAAAAAAGCTTAGTTTGTCATTCAGCTCTTTATCAATCAGATATTGCTTTAAAGCTTTTTCAATTGTTGGATGATCAAACAAGTAATTGATTATGTCCTTATCGAATAAAATAATCTCTTTCAGGGTTTCTAATTCGTCAGTTGTTTGTAATTTAAATTTATCAGTAAGTTGCATCAAAATTAATTTCATGAAAATCTCCGTTTATTTTTATTCGTATCATCAAATGAAATTAAATCAATCATGAGCTATAGCTCATTTTTCTGAAGAGAAAATGCATTGACGCATTTTCGAAATGGGTTAATTCATACAAAGTCGAATTTTGCCCCTTTAACCGTAGTTATTCAGTTTCGCTAGGCAGTGACCTTGCTAGTACAAAACACCAGCCTTAAAACGCTAAAATCTGGTGTTTCTGGATAGATTTAATTGATGCAGGGTAGAGGAAATTGATAAAAATCTAATGTGACATCAAAGCTAAATTGATTTTTCTGGAAGTAACTTTCCACGAGAATCGTGGCTATCTTTGAACTATAGGTAGTGGT
>NZ_LWEY01000996.1:0-668 GCF_001634935.1 Oleiphilus sp. HI0043
TGTGCCCAGTGCTACGGTCGTGACTTGGCTCGTGGTCATGTTGTTAATAAGGGTGAGGCTGTTGGTGTTATCGCTGCGCAGTCAATCGGTGAGCCGGGTACACAGTTAACGATGCGTACTTTCCACATCGGTGGTGCGGCGTCTAGATCATCTGCAGTAGATAATATTCAGGTTAAGCATGGTGGTAAGATCCGCCTGCATAATATGAAGTCGATTGAGCGTAAAGACGGCTGCCTAGTTGTAACCTCTCGCTCTTCTGCGCTAGCAGTAGCTGATGAGCATGGTCGCGAGCGTGAGTGGTATAAGCTTCCTTACGGTGCTGTGATCTCGGCTAAAGACGGTGACAAGATCGAAGCGGGTGGTGTGGTTGCTAAGTGGGATCCACATACGCACCCAATCATTACCGAAAATGGTGGTAAGGCTCAGTTCGTTGGAATGGAAGAGGGTATTACTGTAACGACTCAAACTGATGAGTTAACAGGTCTATCCAATATCCAGATTATCGATCCGAAAGATCGTCCATCTTCAGGTAAAGATATTCGTCCAATGGTTCAGCTTGTGGATGAAGATGGTAACCCTGTCTTGTTACCAGGTACAGATAATCCGATTCAGGTATTCTTGCCAGCTAACGCTTTGTTAAATATGCGTGATGGCGACATGGTTGAAGT
>NZ_LWEY01000997.1:0-546 GCF_001634935.1 Oleiphilus sp. HI0043
TGGTAATCAATAGTTACAACATCTTTGGAGCTACGCTCCGTGTGTTTTTCAATATAGCCATTGGGGTAGTAGAGGGTTAACCTTTTCAAGTACTTTTCCTCTGTCCAGTCCTGTATTCTTTTTACAGTGCCATCTATATAGAACAGTTTCTGTATGCCTATCCTGCTTCCTTCCTCCCAATACTGTTGCGCACTGATTTCTCCTGATTGGAAATAGCCAGTCTCTTGGCCGTGTAATTTTCCTTCAGAATAATGAAAGAGGCGTTCAAGATCACCTGAGTAGTAATACGATCTCGCTTCTCCTTCGAATTTTCCATCAACATTGGTTTTAAAATCTTCTATTTGGCCATTAGCATAATATTTAATGTCCGGGCCATTTTTAACTCCAGCAACCCAAGTGGTTTCTGTTAGTAAAGTACCGCTTTCTATATATCGATAAGAAACACCATGTAACTCACCATCTACATATGGTTCCGAGCTTTCTTTTACACCATTTGAATAATAATTTTCTTGTAAGCCATGCTTCACACCATCAACGAAGTGGATG
>NZ_LWEY01000998.1:0-239 GCF_001634935.1 Oleiphilus sp. HI0043
TTGTTGAACGAATGGAAGGAGATATACAGGTATATAGCTCGCTTGGTAAGGGTACGACAATGGCTGTTTATCTGCCGGTTGAGCTTGTTGAAGAACCACAAACAGACCAAGACCCGGATATCGCAAGCAATTCACTGAACGATGTTGATTATTCTGCTGTACGGGTGCTGATAGTTGATGATGTTGAAATGAACTGTGTGATGCTCGAGGCATTACTAAATTCACTAGGTATCTCTAAC
>NZ_LWEY01000999.1:0-421 GCF_001634935.1 Oleiphilus sp. HI0043
TTCTGTAACGACCACTCTGACTTACCCTGTCGCTTCAACCTTGCGCTTTCCAGCTCCCATGCTCGGCGAAATGCCCCAGGCACTTCTCGTTTTACGAATTGATAGATAGACTCGCCCATTCTTGATGATGCAGGATCTTCAGGCGTCGACACATCTTTGTGATGGCCTTTGTTGTGCTCGATAAAAAAGTGCCCATATCCCGGTAAAGCTAGAGCCATCTTTGCAAAAAACACCTGCGTTCGGTCATTGACCTTATGGCCCATCTCGTGGCCAAGGTTAACGCCAATTCCAGCGGCTAAACCTGCTGTTAAGGCTCCACCAATAAAGTTAAACCAGGACCATTCGTATTGAGATACCGTATAGGCACATGCAATCACCGCTGCCCAAAGCAAAGGAACGGTCAGGTACATCACTTTTTTGT
>NZ_LWEY01001000.1:0-270 GCF_001634935.1 Oleiphilus sp. HI0043
GCATGATTGTTGCCAACGATTCGACGGTTAAAGGAGGCACTTACTACCCTCTTTCGGTTAAAAAACATCTCCGCGCCTTAACCATCGCTGAAGAGAATCGCCTACCCTGCGTCTACCTTGTAGATTCAGGTGGCGCAAACCTCCCTAATCAGGATGAAGTCTTTCCGGACGAGGATGACTTTGGCAACATTTTCTATCGACAGGCCAACATGTCTGCCAAAGGGATTCCACAAATCGCCGTTGTACTTGGATTGTGTACCGCAGGTGGCG
>NZ_LWEY01001001.1:0-313 GCF_001634935.1 Oleiphilus sp. HI0043
CAGGCAATGAATGAGCCATCGATACGAAGTTATATTGGCCACCTACACCACTCACAACCGTGCCATTTTCTAGGCCATCTGATACAACCGCACCACTCAGCGTCACCATCATGCCGGTGTTTATAAAGCGAGCGTGCTTACGCTGCGCAGATAGGAGCGGATGATTGTAGTCAAGCTGGTTGATATGACCGACACTCGACATACAGATCTTTTCATTTTCCTCTCGACTCATGTCGCGCAAAGCTTGATAAAAGTCTTGAGGCCCTAGATAGAAGCCACCATGCATATAGATACCACCCTTGAGGTTATCACC
>NZ_LWEY01001002.1:0-1718 GCF_001634935.1 Oleiphilus sp. HI0043
ACACCATAAGGGCCATTGCTGTCCAGATACTTGAGAAGTCACTTGGGAACATCTCAACAACACCGGTTCGTTCGATCATACCACCCAAACAGATACTACAAGCTACCAATAGTAGCAGGGCACCAATTTCAGCCGTTGTCTGGTTGGTGGCTGTACGCACACAGTATTCAATACCTTTATGTGGCTCGGTTGACTTACCATCTTCACTCACCATGTCTTTCTTGGTGATATGTTCAAAAATAAGAATAACGATCATCATCACAGGTAAGATTCGCGCTGCAGAGAACTCATCCAACTGAACGTTTAAGGCCATGTTATAGAACATAATAACGCCACCCATACAAAGGATGTAAGGAATGAGAGGCTTAATTTGCGAAAATGTCTCTGGCAGTGCATCACCAACAGAGGCTAATTGAATCTTGCTCTGACGGTTCACAAACATAACCATAATAAAGAACATAAAGGCACTTAGCGCAAAGACCCATACACCCCAGCCAAATAGTTGGTCGGTCGTTACTTCACGGTTCATGAACGCGATAACAACAACAAGCAAACATGGTCGCAATACAACACCCATACTACCTGACATCGCCGTGGCTGCGAGTGCCAGATTGCGGCGTGCGCCAGCTGCTCTAATTTCGTGATAGATTACTGCACCAGCAGCGATAACGAAGATACCAGAGCCACCTGTGTAGGCAGTCGGTACAGCAGCAAGAACAACCACAACAAAAGCCAACATTTCCGGAGGCATTTTCCAAGGCTTAAACAGGTTCAGAACCAAACCGGCAAAACGGGTTTGTTTCAAGAGCATACCTATCCAGACATACAAACCAACGTTCAGGAACATGTCCGCCAGGTCCATCAGTGTATTCAGATAGATACCTATCCCTGGCATGTGGCCATGAGAGAAGAAGAAAATACCCGCAATGATGGCCATCGTGGAATAGAGAGGAACCGATAACAAAGCATAGCCAATATTACCGCCAGGTTTTAGGTGAGCAGGCACCTTAATCAAATTGTAGATACTGACGATCAACAATAAGGCTATGCCATATACCCAGAAGTTATGCAGCATCGCTTCTTCAGACGGGAGGTTGGTACCATCTGAGTGAGCCAACTCCCGGAAGGCAAAAACCGAAGTCAACAAAACACAATTAGCAATAACCTGTGCAGAGCTCGACACATAGTGATCAAGTCGGTGCAAGACCGGGCGCATGGCAATATGGTGGCGCTTCAAGGTTGCCGTCATTGCACACAAAAAGATCAAGGTTATCAGGATGAACTTTTGGGAAACTAAGCCAACGCCTATCGCGTCAGAAACAAACAACTCTACTGCTCTGAATGCTTCAACGCTCGGGGTAATACGATCGCTTATTTCTTCGTAAGCTGTAAATTTATTCTGACAATCCTGACGTGCATTCTCGATAGAGGTACGAATTAAGTCCGGATCGACAGGTGCAGCATCGAATAGATCTAAACCTAAATCATCATCTTCGGTTTGAGCCAAACGTGCTTGCAACTGCTCTTCAACATTAACGTTTGGATCACAGGTAGGTGCGACAGGATCAACTCGAAGCTTATAGTAGCCCGGCCAGTAATGCTCCCCAACCTGTAATATCTGATTATGGATATCACTACTGGTACTAAAAACAACAACCAGTAACAACAAAATACAAGCTGGTAATGACGATAGCCACTCAGAAATTGAGCGGCCGCTT
>NZ_LWEY01001003.1:0-311 GCF_001634935.1 Oleiphilus sp. HI0043
TCTGCCTTTCGCTGCAGCTCATCCAGAACCTTGCCATCAAAGGGACTGATTGCAACCCCGATTGAAGCCTTGATGGAAAACTCTAAATGCTCCAACGAAACTGGGTTTCGTAGCACCTCCAGGTAAGCCTTACACAACTTGTTTAACTCACCTTTATCACGCATACCCGTCAAGATAATAAACTCATCGCCTCCTTGTCTGATACACATACAATCTTGGAAGTGTTCAGTAGTTCTGCTCGCCACTTCACAAAGAATCTGGTCACCAACAGAGTGACCATGTAAGTCATTACTCGACTTAAAGTTATTCAG
>NZ_LWEY01001004.1:0-323 GCF_001634935.1 Oleiphilus sp. HI0043
GTATCGATGCCCCCGGTGCTGTCAACATCGTAGGCGTCATTGATACCGTCACCATCACTGTCTAAGCTGGCAGTTAACTCAGCTTCAAGTTCATCATTCATACCATCGTTGTCACTGTCCAGGTCAAAGATGTTGTAGCTATTATCGCCATCGCTATCCAAAAGACTTATCGCGTCATCAATACCATCCAGGTTGAGGTCTTCTCCTCCAGTCAGGTCGACGTCAAAGCCGTTATCGATACCATCGTCATCCGAGTCGAGGTGCAATGCGACGCCATTTTCAATGGCACCGGGGAGGCCATCTCCATCACTGTCCAAATCAAG
>NZ_LWEY01001005.1:0-330 GCF_001634935.1 Oleiphilus sp. HI0043
TAATACCATCATTCTCAATGTAGTCCATTAAGAGAGGCTTAAATAGCGGATTGTTATGCCCGTAGTTAATTGTTCCCGCACCCGCCAGAAAGTCTAGATACTCATTTTCCTCCTCATCGTAGAGGTGTTCCATCTTAGCGCGATTAAAAACACGAGGGAAAGAACGAGCATAGCTCTGAACTTCAGATTCAATTTCATCAAATATTTTCATTAGCATCCTCCATAGGATGTTTGGTGCGAGTCTTATTTAGTGTGCGAGGTTAGGAACTAAATGGACCGATTCGGACCAGAAATTCCGTGTCATGCAAGCCAGCAAAATGCGTATCTTTG
>NZ_LWEY01001006.1:0-364 GCF_001634935.1 Oleiphilus sp. HI0043
TCCACCTGCGCCTCTTCAAACTCCAAAGCGGCAGCGATGCCGATGCAACCACTTCCGGTACATAAATCAAGCACTCGCTCAGGCTCATTTAATAGCCAAGGTTCCATATGATGCCCGATGAGTTCGGCAATCGGAGAGCGAGGTATGAGCACTCGCTCATCGACATTGAAGCGCAAACCACAAAACCAAGCTTGTTTGGTGATATAAGCCAGTGGCTCTCGGCCTTTTGTTCTGCGCTTAATCGCATCTAAGATAAGCGCCTTCTCTTCGTCTGCCAGACGACAAGACCATAGTTCAGTCGAAAAATCCCAAGGCAGATCTAATAACTGAAGAACCAGGCTGACTGCCTCATCCCAGTTGTTGT
>NZ_LWEY01001007.1:0-425 GCF_001634935.1 Oleiphilus sp. HI0043
TGCATCTAGAAAGCGGGCTTCGTACAAGTGCAGGGCAAATATCAGTAAAGGGCTTAAAGCACCAAAATGAAGATTCTGTCGGAATATACGTCCCGAAAGAGCCTCTATTAACTGTAAAGGGAATGGTTGCTATTGTTGCAGATGGAGTCAGTAGTGCAGAGGCGGGCAAGGAGGCAAGCGAAACCTGCGTTAAGAACTTTATCTCCGACTTCTTCAGTACACCTGACTCCTGGACAGTTAAAAACTCAGCTCAAAAAGTATTAACGGCTTTGAATCGTTGGTTATATGGGCAGGGGGTTGGTTATCTTCAGGCTGAGCATGGCTATATCAGTACAATGTCGACCTTGGTTATCAAGTCGCGTGTCGCGCATATATTTCATATCGGCGATAGCCGAGTGTACCGCCTTCGGGGAAATAACTTTGAG
>NZ_LWEY01001008.1:0-268 GCF_001634935.1 Oleiphilus sp. HI0043
TTATTGGATCTGACCGAAGGCGCGTTCGAGCAGGGGCGATCGATGCAGATCAATGAAAACCCCTCTGTAGGTTGCAACCCTAATCGAAACAAGCAGCACGGATTTCACTTTACCGCTGACAACTGTATCGGTTGCCATGCCTGCGAAGCCGCTTGTAGTGAAAAGAATGAAAATCCGGCTCACTTGGCTTTCCGCTCGGTTGGTTATGTAGAAGGGGGTTCCTACCCTGACTATAAGCGCATGAACATATCAATGGCGTGTAACCATT
>NZ_LWEY01001009.1:0-294 GCF_001634935.1 Oleiphilus sp. HI0043
TCTCGCGAGAACTTGTCTGACAAGGCTCCTGCAATGCGTACCATGAGTGTTCACGCTGACAAGATTCGTGACGTTATCGGTAAAGGTGGTGCAACGATCCGTTCTATTACTGAACAGACTGGTGCATCAGTTGATATCGAAGATGACGGTTCTATCAAGGTATTTGGTGAAGACAATGCGAGTGCTCAAGCAGCTATCGATATGATTATGGGTATCACTGCTGAAGCTGAAATTGGTCAGGTTTACGAAGGTAAAGTTGAGCGTATCGTTGATTTCGGTGCATTCGTTAATATC
>NZ_LWEY01001010.1:0-2075 GCF_001634935.1 Oleiphilus sp. HI0043
GAGTACAAGTTAATGTTTCCTTGCCGAGTTGCTTTCTCTCAGGGGCAAAACCGGGTTGTGTTCAACAGCAAGTATTTAGATCTACCGGTTGTTCAGAATGATAGTACCTTAGCGCCATTTTTGAAAAATGCGCCGGCATCGCTACTAAAACAATTTCGTTCAGATGACAGTGTTACTGCGCAGATAAAAAGAATTCTATTGAGTCGTATGGGTGGCAGCTTGGAGATCGAGAATCTTAGCTTTGATCTTGTAGCCAGTGAGTTACATTTAACTACCCACACCGCTCGGCGACGCCTTAAAGATGAGGGTAGTTCATTTAAAGAAATAAAAGACAGTATTCGTCGGGATCAGGCTTTGGTGTTGCTGGCCAAGGCAAACCTGAGTATTAATGACGTTGCTTTGCAGCTCGGCTTTTCAGAAGCAGCAGCATTCAATCGCGCCTTCAAAAAGTGGACAGGGCAAACGCCTGGCGCCTGCCGTGAGCAGCATCGATAGCTGGCTTTCTGGGCTAAGTTTGTCTGGCTGTGCTACTGCGGGTAGAACGGTGGCAAAGAAGCATTGTCTTTGCCTTTCAGGCCGGGTGCTGTTTTAGTGTATTTTTTTAATGCTTCAAGTAAGGCTTGCTGGTCATAGGTCTGAGTTGCATTTTTACTGTAACGATCGTTCTCGAATGCTAATAGTTCGGCAGCAAGCGACTCATCTAAAGCTTTCAGCGAACGCAAGGTAATGGGGGCTGACTTAACGGTGTTTTGTTTTCGCTGGCTCTCGATCCAAGCTAGTACAAGCTTCGGTATGTCACTCGACCCCTTTCTAATTGCTTCAATTAATTGTTTGTAGCTGAGTTCTGAAGTAGTAGAGTCGGGAGCTTGTATCGAGATTAGTTTATTTAAGTCTTGCTTTACTTGCTTCAGTCGTAGAAGTAGGAACAAACTCGTTAGAAGCCAACCAAAGGCGAGTAGTGCGATTATCGCTAGCAAGGCATGCTGATTGCTCTCATTGTGCTTAGGCTCTGTATTTTTAGCTGTGCTTTCTATCTCGGACTCTTGGTTGGGTGTTGCTTTTCCATCATCAGTTAAGTCGATGCTGGAGGGCTGCTCATTCTTTTGAGTTTGGTTTACAGCGCCCGGTTTGATGATGATTGTTCGCTCCGGGAGTGTAGCAATACGCTCAACATCGTTGACTGTATCCCACCAAGGTATGCGTATTTCCGGTAGCGTAATTTCGCCTTGTTTGATGGCAATATATGTTGTTGCGTCCTTTCGTATGGCATATGAGCCGCCTTCGTGAGCTTGTGATTCAACAGACGGTTTATCGGGGTATGACTTAACCCGTTCATTTGATACCGCGGGTATTGGGGGAAGGGCTGACCCAAGTAAACCTAAAGCAGAGGTGGTGATTTCATGCGTAAATGCATCACCGATTGATAGTTCGAGCTGCTCATCTTGCCATTTTTCACTTAAATGCAGGCTCTTTGCTGGTAACCAGTGTTGACCAGTAAAATTGGGGTTCGGCTGTGCTATATTCACTTGAACAGCATCCGATATTTCCGAGACACGTATGCGTCTACGTTGATAGCTGTCGATAAGCACACCGTTGAAGGCTAAACCATCGATATAGAGAGCACCACTTTTTTGAGGATAGATTAGGTACTTTCGTTCAATGACCTCATAGCGTTGGTTATAAGCCATACGATAGTATTTATTTTCCTCGCCAAAAGGTTCAATGATGGCATTGCTTGTGGCGGGCTCACTTAAATTTCCGCTACTAAGCCTTCCTAAGGAAAATAAGCGAACGGTATATTGGATTTGTTCCTGAACGTAAACATCTGATTTGTCTGTTTCAACTTCAATAAAAACAGGGGGAGGGTTGTCCGCGTCGATGGGTGCTTTACCCTCCACAACCTCTATAACAATAGCTTCAGATTTGGCTCCTTGTAGTATTGCCTGAGGAATAGTTAGTGTACCGGCCTGCTTTGGGCTAAGCGTATAGTTCCATGTAACTTCGGTTGTTGTATCGCCATTAATGGAGCGCATACTATAATTCTGCTGGCGATCAAGGATCTCAAAGCTATCTTC
>NZ_LWEY01001011.1:0-329 GCF_001634935.1 Oleiphilus sp. HI0043
TCGCTGATAACCTTCGTAGCCAACTATCTTGGCCTTAACGGCTTCTTCTACCTGCTGAGTATTGTTCACCCAGGGCAGCATTAAGCTCACCTTAAAACAACTGCCCTTCCCAAGTTCTGAGTCGACCTGTAACTCTCCACCCATTACTTCAGTTAAGAGCTTCACGATAGTCAAACCAAGACCTGTCCCCTGCACATTCGGTGTATGTGTATTACGCACCCTTTCAAAAGGTTCGAATATACGTGCAAGGTAGGAAGCCTCTATCCCTGGCCCGGTATCTTTGATAATGAATTCTGCCACCTGAGAACGGTACTTCACCGTAAAGTCGA
>NZ_LWEY01001012.1:0-763 GCF_001634935.1 Oleiphilus sp. HI0043
CTGCTCGAATCGCTTTCTTTAAGACTTCAACTTAAAGCGACCCCTATCGTACGTGCTCTCAATTTTGATAGTACCTCCAAGGCAAAGGATTTATTAGAAGCAGTAGATCACTTTCAAGAGTCAGAGGGCAATGTCGGCAAATCTCCACCTATTAAGTTTCTGTCAAAGCAAGATCGAGCTAATGTTGAGCGTAATGACTTTTCAATCCCTCTGTATAAGTGCCTGCTGTTTATCTATATCTCTAAAGCAATCAAATCCGGGGACTTAAATTTAGCCTACTCATATCGCTTCCGCAGCATTCAGGACTACATGATTGATAAAGAATATTGGGAGGCTCGAAAATACCAGATCTTGCGCGAGTGCAATCTACTTGAGTACATAGACGGAGAAGCATATTTAGCGGGCTTAAAATTGGGCCTTCACGAGAAATACAAGGTTGTTAATAAGCACTTAGCCGACGGGATAAATACCTCCCTCACTTTTAAAGATGGCCGAGTATCTAGAGTGAGCACGCCAAAAACTGACTTTCAAGAGGAATCATTTATTGCGGATGCCCTATCCCAGGATGGATATATTCCAATTCTCCAACTACTTAAAGAAGTAAACCAGGTATGCCAGTTCACTGCTGACTTTAAGCACCTGAGCCCTAAAAATGTAAAGATGAAACCAAAGGAAGAAACTCTAATGGCTGGTATTCTTGCAAAGGGCTGTAATATTGGCTTAGGCAAACTCGCGAGTATTTCCGCTGGTATACAGGAGCACA
>NZ_LWEY01001013.1:0-311 GCF_001634935.1 Oleiphilus sp. HI0043
GATGGCGGCCATACTGCTCAACTTAAATTTCACCAAGCACGCTTCTCTCAAGACTAAGCTCCACCTTTCTTCGTTCTGCACCTGAAGATGCACCTTTTTCGAGTATTTTTTGTACCAGTCATTTCCCTTGACGCACGTCAAGGCAGCTTACGCCTAGTGCGCATAAACTGATCCCCTAACAATGCAGGAGGAATGGATAGATGAAACCGCTTGAGGTGACCGAAGACTTGGCGCCCTTACTAAACAAATACGACGTTTACGGGCCAAGATACACATCTTATCCAACTGCACTTCAGTTCAATGATAACTTT
>NZ_LWEY01001014.1:0-558 GCF_001634935.1 Oleiphilus sp. HI0043
CACCAAGCTTCAAAGGCTGCTGCAAGATAGGTGTACACATGCAGTTATCAACAACAAGCAAGCAGCCTTTCGAATGACGCCCTTGTCTCGCCAGTTCTGCCAGTCTTGCGATATCAACTACTTCACACAGTGGGTTCGACGGCGATTCAAGGAATAGAAACCTAGTATTGTCCTTGATGCTGGTCTGCCATTGCTCGTAATCAGTCAGATCAACAAAGCTAATCTCAACACCAAACTTCTTTACAAACTTTTCTAGCAGAACTGTCGTCGTGCCAAAAACACTGCGCGAACAAATGACATGATCACCCTGCTCTAACAGAGCGTAGCAAACAGACATAATAGCAGCCATACCCGATGCTGCAGCAACACCACGCTCGCCTCCTTCTAAGGCAGCTAAGCGCGCCTCAAACATCGCAACCGTTGGATTGGTGAAACGCGCATAGATGTTCCCAGGCACTTCGCCTGCAAATCGTGCAGCAGCTTCTTGCGCTGAATTAAACACAAAGCTTGAGGTCGGAAAAATCGCTTCGCTGTGTTCAAGCTCAGGACTTCTAATTT
>NZ_LWEY01001015.1:0-792 GCF_001634935.1 Oleiphilus sp. HI0043
AATACAAAGACCACAAATGAAAGCATTCTCAGCACACAACTGCCTGGTTATCTTACCGGCAACTCTTCTCTTTCCTTTAAGTTATTGGTTTGTAGGCGCTAGCACCGAAAACAGCTTACTAGCGTATATCTTGACTACCCTGATATGCTGCACATTGTCTTTGGTTTGGTATCAAAAAATAGTTATTTCACCCATAAACGCAGGAATCTCTGCATTAAAAGCGAACCTCGAAGAGAAGTTTTCTTACTCGACGCAATTAAATACCCAAAACATGTCTGGCGCGCCCAAAGAGTTATTTGAAATTTTGAATCAGCGCCTGAGCAATGCTGAGCAGGCTATACAGGGGATTCACCTTAGAGCCTCCCGCTTGCTCCCTATGAGCGCAGAATTAACCGAAACCTACAGTGCCATGAGCCAGAATACGATGATGCAATCTCATCACGGCGGCGTGTTGAGTGGAGCAATAAATAATATGGTCATGGCGACCGAAAACATCGAACATGACATTGGAGATATCAATAATCATATTCTCGAAATGAATAGCGAGCTCAATAGCTTTGGCGAGCACCTACATGCAACAACTTCCTCAATTGATACCATTGAAAAGCGCATATCTGAGTCGAATGAAGTATTAGGTAAATTGCGTAACGATAGCGACCAGATCAACCAGATTATCACCGAGATCACCAGCATCGCAGAGCAAACTAACCTACTGGCACTCAACGCAGCAATCGAAGCAGCCCGTGCAGGCGAACAAGGTCGGGGTTTTGCCGTCGTTGCCGACGAAGTACG
>NZ_LWEY01001016.1:0-606 GCF_001634935.1 Oleiphilus sp. HI0043
GATATCGAAGTTGATGTTGATTTTAGCGGTGTTTACTTAAGTACAGGCTTAGATTTCTAGATATAAAGTGCAATCTAGATTCGTAAGAATATTTTTCTAATATTCTCATTGCAAGGCGCTGAATTGTTTGATAAATTACGCGCCTTATTCAAGTCGCTCTCCTTGCGATGCTTGAAATAGGACTATAGCTCAGTTGGTTAGAGCGCTACCTTGACATGGTAGAGGTCGGCAGTTCGAATCTGCCTAGTCCTACCAATTTCCCCTTAAAAAACAGCCTGTTATAATTTGTCTTATTTTGCGTGGCAAAACTTAGGCAAAAAAAGTGCAGTAACTTAATTGATAGTCTGTCTGATAACTCCTTGATGATTTCTGTTGGTGGCAAAACTTTATTGCCACGCCTTGCTGGTTTGTTTATTAGCTTATATTGCCATCTATGAGGTCGTTCCAATCTAGTAGTGGTTCGACACGGTAATAATCTTCAATGTCATCATGATCGTGACTGTATTTGCTTGTAACTACGTTTACTGTAGGGTCTCGATGTCCTAGCCTAAGCCCTATTAATCTGTCGTCAAACTTTTTACCGTCTATTGTTAGATGTTTTTTAGT
>NZ_LWEY01001017.1:0-304 GCF_001634935.1 Oleiphilus sp. HI0043
GAGAACTTATGTACCATTTTCATATCGCAGATGATCATCCACTTTTTCGCAGTGCCTTGTTAGAAATTATTAACGCCCACTTTGAAAACGTTACGATCACTGAATCGTCTGACCTGGAGACGACTCTGGCAGCCATTGCTGAAGACCCGGAGCTAGACCTTTTACTACTTGATCTGCATATGCCCGGCAGCCAAGACCTATTTGGCTTGGTGACAGTACGTGAGAAATTTCCTTCAATTCCGGTTGCTGTCGTGTCTGCTCGTGAAGATGCCGAGACGATAAGTCGCTCAATTGGTCATGGTGC
>NZ_LWEY01001018.1:0-728 GCF_001634935.1 Oleiphilus sp. HI0043
CTTGCGTTAAGGCTACATACTTATCCGGAGAAATATTAGCCTCTAACAAAGGTACTAATTCACCATGACGGTTTTCGCGATAGCTTAAAACCTGCTTCCAAGGCCAAACCTTGTTCAAGGCACCAATCATAAAGCCTGTTAAAACAGCCAAAGTCAGTTTTCTATAACGTGAAAATGTCCAAACAAGTAGTTTGGCAATGGACAAAATACCAATACCACACCCCAGCACAAAGACACTTAATACGGCGAGATCAAAGTCCTTCACCGCCCCAAGAATATAAGCATAGGTGCCCAGAATCAGTAAGATAAAGCTTCCGGAGATACCTGGTAGCACCATAGCGCAAATCGCAAGCACACCCGATAGAAAGGCGTTAAAGAGTGTTTGATCAATACTCGCTGGAGACATTGAGGTTAAGCCCCAGGCAAATACGGCTCCCAATAGCATTGCGATAACCAAGCCAACGCTCCACTCCCTTACTTCACGACCCACTATGTATACAGACGCCAAGATGAGACCAAAAAAGCCGGCCCAAAGAGGAATAGGAAAGTTAGCCAGCAGAAAAGTAATCACCTTCGCCAAGGATATTGCGCTTGTCACAATGCCAACAAACAGAGTAAGAAGAAAACTGGCGTCTGCCTTTTCCCAGACTCCTTTTAAGCTTCTATTTTTTAATGCTAGTAACAAAGTAGGAAGAATTGAATTTAAGGCTTGTAGCAGGCGCTCATAA
>NZ_LWEY01001019.1:0-270 GCF_001634935.1 Oleiphilus sp. HI0043
TTTGTTGGCCTATCAGATAAGTCAGTCGCAACCACCCGCGAGCAAGGGGCGTCCTTCAAAGGCAAATCCTTTATTGGTCGAAGTGGATAAAATAGCGCCTCGGGACTTTCAGGTCACGGTAGAGTCCTATGGTGTTCTGAAGGCTAATACCCGGACGAATCTGTTGTCCCTGGTCTCGGGACAGGTTTTAAAGGTCAGCCCTGCTTTTCAGCGGGGTGCTTTTGTCCAAGAGGGTCAAGTCCTGTTGGTGATCGATCCGCTTGAATATGA
>NZ_LWEY01001020.1:0-693 GCF_001634935.1 Oleiphilus sp. HI0043
ATGCTTACCAGGTACTGCAGATACTAATCTGTGGAAAATCAGTTTATACTCTCGTTTTTTATACCACCCCGCTCCCAACCAGCGCCCATACACACATGAACGCATTGGTTGCACTGTCATACGGTTTTAGCAAATGTCACTAAGCGAACAACAAATTGAACAGCTCGAAGATATTCTTTTTGCCGAGCATCTAAATGAAGAGGCTTTGGATTATTTTGGCTTTCACGGCCTTGTATGCGCCAGTGTTATCGGGCCGGTAGACTTTGACACTAACACTCTTATCTCTGTGCTATTTGGCAATGATGATATCGAGCTTAGTGAATCTGAAATCGCCACTATTGAAAGCTGTATCGAAGAGATCAAGTCGACATTGCTTGAAGAGATTAATGAAGACCGCGATATACTCTTACCCTACAGCGATGAAACTGATGACGACAGCGAAACTCACTACGATGCCTGTCTTGAAAGCTGGTGCACAGGCTTTATGGAAGGTTTCTTCTACAAAGAAAAGGCATGGTTCTGCAAAGGTGAAGATGTTACCGCCGAATTGCTACTTCCTATCATGGCCCTTTCAGGCCTATTTGATAGTGATGAGTTTCAAGAAATACGTCGAAACGAAAAGCTTTTATCCCAATTCGAAGAAATTATGCCGGAGCAATTGGTGGATATCTTTCTTTTCTATCATTCGGATTA
>NZ_LWEY01001021.1:0-227 GCF_001634935.1 Oleiphilus sp. HI0043
AACCGATAACGGGAGGCGGAGGAAAAATAACCGTAAAGGCTTCATCTATTCCCATAAACTGCCCCCATAAGGCACCAGCAATCGCGTCAGCACTCATATCAGGTGCTTGGCGTTCGTCAAAATGCTTTAGGGTGACAAAGACAACCCCCTCATTCGAGGATACCGTGAAGCCGTTAGGTGATAACCCGGGAAAAGCGACTGATGATTCTACTCCCGGATGCTCCAGG
>NZ_LWEY01001022.1:0-620 GCF_001634935.1 Oleiphilus sp. HI0043
AATTAGGGCTGGTTGCAAAGTCGCTAAAAATGGGTGGAGTATCTAATTTAATCGGTTGAAAATTAAACTGTTTGTTTGATTTTTCCTCACGTTTTTTCTAGATATGAGACTTGTGAAAATTAATTGCATATTTATGCAAAAAAAAGCTGATTTCTAATTGACAGCTTCTAAGAAATCATTAAGATACGCATCTCAATTGAGTTGGGTGGTTAGCTCAGCTGGGAGAGCATCGCCCTTACAAGGCGAGGGTCACAGGTTCGATCCCTGTACCACCCACCAAATCTTTTTTAGATTTGAAATTGAAATGTAAAGTTTGTTGCGGACCGGTAGTTCAGCTGGTTAGAATACCGGCCTGTCACGCCGGGGGTCGCGGGTTCGAATCCCGTCCGGTCCGCCATTTACACTTCAACTCGATTGCTACCTTGAAAGAGGTGGTTTCTAACAAAGGAGCATCTTAGGTGCTGCGTGACAATGTTAGAATTAGGTCTACCCAAATGGGTGGTTAGCTCAGCTGGGAGAGCATCGCCCTTACAAGGCGAGGGTCACAGGTTCGATCCCTGTACCACCCACCACTACTAGCACTGTTCTTGTGTGAAGGTAGTGAATGTAAGATTTAAAGT
>NZ_LWEY01001023.1:0-659 GCF_001634935.1 Oleiphilus sp. HI0043
TCTAACGCTGCTCATGATGTCCAAATAGTGGATTACCACTAAATATGAGGTAAATTATGATTCCTTCAAATCGCATAGCAACACACCCAGGAGTTATTCTTCTCAAAGAGTTTCTAGAGCCTCTTGAGGTAACTCAAAAAGCATTGGCATTACATCTAGGCGTTCCTATACAGCGCATAAATGAAATAGTGCGTGGTAAGCGTGGGGTAACCCCTGAAACTGCATGGCTATTATCAGAGTCTTTTAATACGTCACCTGAGTTTTGGCTTAATTTGCAGTCAGTTCATGACTTATCAGCAAAACGGCCAGAAAATCATATTCAGCCCCTACAAGCAGTAGGCATATAACCAAGTAATCTTGCGGAACTTCGTGGGCTGTCACCTTGTTTGCAAAAACACGCAAACAAGCCGCCATTCCACTCCGTCGCGCAAATTGCGGCGTTATATGCGCAAAAGTACCAAACACTTGTACGCGGTTTTCTTAGTTTTGTGCAAAGATGGCCTTCTTATAAAGTCAGGTTATCATCAAGGTTCAGTGTTCTAAAAATTAGTTTTTTGCTCAGCGTAATCGGGTCACTTTGATGGGTGGTTTCGTTGACAGTTCAGGTAAGAATTTAGGGTTTATCGTGGTCAAAATCAGATAAACAAAATAAAAATTAT
>NZ_LWEY01001024.1:0-282 GCF_001634935.1 Oleiphilus sp. HI0043
ATCAACCATGATGACACGGTCACCGTCGCCATCAAATGCAATCCCGAGATCAGCCTCAACTTCTAATACCTTGTCAACAAGCGCCTGAGGGCTTGTCGAACCTACATCACGATTAATATTCAAACCATCTGGTTGCACACCAATTGTGGTGATTTCTGCACCCAATTCTTTAAAGACATAAGGCGCCACCTGGTAGGTTGCACCATGCGCACAATCCAGCACAATTTTCATACCAGTCAAAGACATCGACGAAGGAATGGTCGCCTTACAGCATTCGACATA
>NZ_LWEY01001025.1:0-657 GCF_001634935.1 Oleiphilus sp. HI0043
CAGGCAATAATAGTTGGCTGGATAATTCAAAAGCATTCATAAGCCAGTCTTATCATTCAATTCATTTTCTCGGCGCTGCTTGTATGCCTTTACGCCCCAAACCAAGTAATAATGAATACCGCTAATCAGAGTAATGGCACCCACTACAAATAGGCCTTCTGAAACTGCCCACTGCGGCATCGGCAGATCTGCCAAGCTCATAATCACGAGTAAGACATAAACAATCTGTAGCATTGTACAGGTCTTACCCAGCCATGAGGGCTTAATATCATAATGACTAATAAAGAAGTGATAGCCCAGCGCACCAGCTAGAATCATTACATCGCGACCAATAACGAGATATAGAAGCCACATTGGGATTTGCTCTGTCCAAGCAAGCATTACGTAAGCCGTAACGAGCAGTAGTTTATCTGCCAAAGGGTCAGCTATGGCACCAAATCGCGACTTCCAATTAAATTGGCGAGCCAAGAAACCATCAACTCCATCTGAAAGACCTGCTACAAAGAATAGAATCAAAGCCTGCAAATATTGCGCGGAATATACACTCATCGCAAAAGGAATCACCAGCAGGATTCGAATAACAGTTAGAATATTAGGAATCTGATTAGCTGCGATCATTCTATCTCCAAAATAACCATAGCAATGACTAAGACCCGG
>NZ_LWEY01001026.1:0-284 GCF_001634935.1 Oleiphilus sp. HI0043
CCTGTTTGCTGGTTTATAACTTGGCCATTTTTGGTGCTTAAACTTTGTTGATCAACCTCCCAAGTTTGGGCTGCTGCTTGTAGTAGCATGCCCCTGACACCTGCAGCCCCAGTTCGAAGAGGGAGCCATAGTGACTTGATTGAGCTACTTCCACTGGTTCGAAGTTGGGCATGCTTCGTGTCCGCGTCAGCCAGCTTGATTTCTATAGTTGACCATTCTAAATCTAATTCTTCCGCTATGATTGCGGGTATTGCATTAATGATTCCTTGCCCCATTTCGATTTT
>NZ_LWEY01001027.1:0-851 GCF_001634935.1 Oleiphilus sp. HI0043
TCAAGTGCACCAGCTCCAGCAGCCATGACTGGGGCCTGCATTGGGGCTCTTCCATAATTTACCTTGTGTTTTCCAGCATTGAAAAGCGCTGCGTGTTTGCCCGCATAGCGCATAACTAAGTGCAGTCAGTCGAGCCGGAAGGTAGTTCATTACATCATCAAGGCGAGCAGCAGCCCACCCGAAGTCCTTGTAGCGAGTGTTCTTATAGCCCCACATAGCATCGAGAGTATTCACCAGGCGGAAAAGAACAACGCCCGGTATGCCGCCAACAATAAACCAGAAAATAGTGCTAAAGATTGCGTCAGCACCATTTTCGAGTACAGACTCTGTACTGGCGCTTGCGACGTCTTCGGGCGTTAAATGCTTGGTGTCACGACTAACAATTCGAGCGACTTTCTTCCGAGCTTCACCTAGATGCCTTTTGGTTAAAGGTTCAATAATCGCTTCAGCATGTTCTTTGAGGCTTTGCCAACCTAGCGCTGTATATAAGACGAACGAGGCAAAGGCGACGTGAGCGATCGGTTCGCTGAGTGTAAGTAACTCCAAATAGAAAGCGAGTAGAACGGTAGGCACTAATAGGAATGTCAGTGCAATGATGCCTTTAAGCCGTTTGCCGGACCCGCTATTTAACTTGTGCTCAAGGTCGGTGGCGAGATTGCCAAAGCCAACGAGAGGATGAAAGTGCTTGGCTTCGCCAAAGACCTTATCGAGGAACAAGGCCAATAAGAGGCAAATTGAAAAGTACATGTGTTATTTCCTTGTTATATTTATTGGCAGGCAACGAGAACTAGCAGGGTGATGCATTCGAGTATCTCGATCATGGCGCCGGCTGTATCACCTGTGCACCCTTT
>NZ_LWEY01001028.1:0-495 GCF_001634935.1 Oleiphilus sp. HI0043
TTATGTATTTGGTAAGCAGGCTGCAGACTATTACGAAGAGCTGGTTCTCACGCGAGGTCAAGATCGCTATAGCGGTGAGAACCTTTACCTTGCAGCTGAGGCTGCATATAAAATTGGTGATTATCGTCGTGCAATTTCTCTATACGAACGTGCAGCTTATGAAAATGTTAGCCATCCAAAGGCAGTTCAAGCTGGCTATGCTTCAGTTCTGACATATGACGACATCAAAGTTTCAAATAGCGGCAATACCCAAGATCTCGGGCCATCTGATAAGCTACTTCGCAGAGAAGCGATTGAGCGTTTTGCTGCGCATTTTCCTATGGCTAATCAGACGGCAGGATTGTTGAACGACCTAGCAAATGAATATTATCGCGAACTAGACTATATCAATGCAGTAGAAGTTTCTTCCCGAGTTGTACAGTCCAGATCGGCACCTGCTGCGATATTGTATTCTAGTTGGTTGGTTAACGCTCATAGTCATTTCGAGCTAGAAAA
>NZ_LWEY01001029.1:0-394 GCF_001634935.1 Oleiphilus sp. HI0043
GTTCTGAGTGACAGTCATTAGCGCGATACAGGCACCTTGCTAAAGACCGTTAGGGCCGTAGCCCTAAAAGTGCTTTTTCACTGCTTACGCAGCTAGTTGAGCACCGTAGTTGTCATCATTTGCAACTATGAGTTATAGCGATTGGAGTACGAGTGCCACTATACACTCGGCATGCACCTTTGGTTTTGTTACCAGCGTCGAAGCCATGTCGTCCCCGTAACTTTTACCAAGATTAAGCGTCTGGCTTCGACTGCGTCGAGTCCCGGCCAGCGGGCGGAGCCGCTGTCGCTTATGCCTTTTGAAGGCCAAGAAATTGGCTTTCAATTTGAGACAAAACAGGCATAAGCCCATGTCGTCCCCGTAACTTTTACCAAGATTAAGCGTTTGGCTTCGA
>NZ_LWEY01001030.1:0-283 GCF_001634935.1 Oleiphilus sp. HI0043
TCTACTCGCGCTGCAGCTACTTGAACTTAAATCTGATGAGCGTGCTCTGGATCTGTTTTCAGGACTGGGTAATTTTACTTTGGCAATGGCAAAGTGCGCTAAGGAAGTTGTTGGGGTTGAAGGCAGTCAGGATATGGTGGAAAGAGGCTTGTTTAATGCACAAGCTAATGATATCGAAAATGTCACTTTTTATGAAAGTAACCTATACAGTGACTTCTCGGCTCAAGCTTGGACGAAGGGAGTTTATGATAAGATTTTGATCGACCCGCCTAGAGCAGGTGCT
>NZ_LWEY01001031.1:0-270 GCF_001634935.1 Oleiphilus sp. HI0043
GATTAAGCCCTATGATTTAAGCTCGTCATGGACTGGCTATCTGGCATTAAGCGTCTTCTGTCTCGCTTATGTTTTTGTCGTACTTGAAGAAAAAATACACCTGCGAAAGTCCAAACCAGTTCTTCTAGCCGCCTCTCTGATATGGATTATTATTGCTTTTGCGTACCACCGCTCTGGTGATAGCGAATTAATTGAGCCTGCAATCCGGCATAACTTCCTTGAATATAGTGAGCTATTTTTCTTCTTACTTGTCGCCATGACCTATATTAA
>NZ_LWEY01001032.1:0-249 GCF_001634935.1 Oleiphilus sp. HI0043
CAAGCACAGGATATAAAAAATTGGCGAATTACATTTGCAGACTCTGATATGGATTTCATGTTCTTCAAACCTTAGATAGTTTATGAATACCAGCTTATGGATACTAATCGTAGAGAGTTCCGCCTTCTATTTGAGCTGTCACTGAGTCTGGGTCGATAACGGTGCCGCAATCAACGACACAGTGGATTTCCGTAATTGTAATGCCTTCTTTGTTCTTGTTTAGCAGAACTGTTAATGCAATATAGCTTC
>NZ_LWEY01001033.1:0-969 GCF_001634935.1 Oleiphilus sp. HI0043
AAAGTATTGTAAGTAACTCACTTTCGTTTTAATTATGTGAGCAGGTTCTTATCTTGTTGTTTGATTTGTGAACGACTGTAAAGTTTTGACTCGCAAGACATGATTTAATTAATTATTGGGTATACTTCCCTAACTTCTAATAAATCAGGACGCTGATTTCAACTATGAATGCATCTACAAACAACAAAATTGCTTTGTTATTTCTATCGCTAATGATGGCTAGTAGTACGAAGATATATGCAGAAATGCAGTCGCTATCTGACAGTGATTTATCTGAGGTCGATGGCCAAGGCATCGGTTTAGTGATGGATGACTTTATTTTCAGTCACGGCCATAATCCAAGCGAAGGCAAGGTATTCAGGATTAGTGGTGTAACTAACAGTGCTGGAGAAGACGTTGTAATCAACGTTAATCAAATGTATATCGCGCGTGCAGGTAGTAATTATGGGGAGACTCTAGAGGGTGTAAATCTAGGTAGGCTAACTAACCCATACGAAATTGATTTATTAAATGGTGATGACCCTGATATTGGCTTACCCGGAGAGGCGGTACTTGAATTTGCGGCACCTAGGAAGGTTTTAGATACTGCTCAAGGTTATGACTGTTTGACTGGTGCTGCAGGTGGGGAGTGTTCTAGTAGACCTTCATCTGCTGAATGGGTAAATGGGGAGAGGCCAGATCTTGGCTTAGAACTTGAAATTAATGATGGTGCTCTTGCAAGCAATTTAAACATCAATGTTGAAAGTGCCGTGTTTGACGGGTCTTACTTGCGCTTGTGGGGCGATGACGGGGAAGAGCGTATGGCAGCAGAGTTTCGTCTTAACTTTTATTCTCCCTCCATTGAGGTAAGTACTTGTGAGCAAATTAATCAAGGTTGCTCATCTAGCATTAAAATGTCCAACTTCCAAATGGAGTTGGCTTTAGGTCACACGTTCCAGCCCTTATACATCGGGGTAGATGGATCTAGCA
>NZ_LWEY01001034.1:0-429 GCF_001634935.1 Oleiphilus sp. HI0043
GTCTGATAAAGCATCAGCAGAAGACACCGTTGTATTTATATCTGTCATAAGATTTAGCCCCTTACTGACCTAGCGTTAACAAACGCTGCATCATTGTTTTTGCCGCATCCATTACATCAATATTGGTTTGAAAGCTTCGAGAAGCAGAAAGCATGTCAGCCATCTCTTCAACGACATTTACATTCGGGTACATCACATATCCCTGCTCATCAGCCAACGGGTGGTCAGGCTGGTAACGCATATCCAAAGGTGCATCACTTTCAACAATCCCTTTTACTTCAACACCGACCGACTCGGGCGTCTGCTGGAAGAAAACCCACCCAACTGACAGACGCATGGCATCTTCTTGGACGGCCGGAAAGATGGGCTGTCGGGCGCGATATACTTCATCAATACTACTTGCCGCACTGTCTGCATTAGCAATATTAC
>NZ_LWEY01001035.1:0-253 GCF_001634935.1 Oleiphilus sp. HI0043
TTCTACAAGAGGCCCATCAATAATTGATTGCTACACAATCAATGGCGGGGACAAACACCATCGCTGTTTATCCCCAGAGCTATCGGCGTGATAGCAAGCAGCGCTGCGCCTAAACAGGCACAGCCAAACCAATCCTATCGCGCAAGCCAAAGCGATTAAGTAGCTTGTAGCTTTTCCAACCCAGCACACTAACCGATGTCATCACTCCTGCCATCATCGCGCCACCAATGCCACAGCTAAGCACATCCTGGCC
>NZ_LWEY01001036.1:0-482 GCF_001634935.1 Oleiphilus sp. HI0043
AACAAAATCGACCTTCAAGTGCTTCATTTTTTGCAGACAGATGGCTGTGTCAACGGCATTAGCCAAGACTTTCTTACCTAAATAGTGAGCGATTTCTATAATCGAATCCGCCGCCTTTTCATCACCTTCGGCTTGATTCAGCTCTTCCATAAACGACTCATCAATTTTGATCATATCGAAAGGCAACGCTTTGAGAAAGGCAAACGGAGACCGCTCTGAGCCAAAGTGATCGAGACAAAATTTGAAGCCTTCCGCTTTTAATTGGTTCATATAAGCCACCGCAGAGTGAATATCTTCAATCGCTGCGCAGTCATATAGATCAAAACATACTTTTCTAGCGGGAATTTTCCCTGCTCTGGAAAGAGAAAGCATTTGTTCAGTAAACTCTTCATCGCATAAAGAGTAACCACTAATCTGCACTCGGACATAGTTCTCATCATCTAAAACAGGGTGCTGATGTGCCTGCAAGGCTATCAGCTGCG
>NZ_LWEY01001037.1:0-270 GCF_001634935.1 Oleiphilus sp. HI0043
CTAGATCAAGTTGGTCAGCATTCTCCTTAACCGGGCAGTTATCACTAGCATCTTCAATCGAATCGTTGTCATCATCGTTATCACAGGCATCGCCTTGTGCATCATGATCAGCGTTCTCCTGAACTGGGTTTGCCACCGCAGGGCAGTTATCTACCGTATCTGGAATACCGTCCTGATCTTCATCAGCAGTACAAACATCACCCACTCCATCTTCATTGGCATCAGCTTGATCATCATTCGGAACCGTTGGGCAATTATCCGCATCATCAT
>NZ_LWEY01001038.1:0-684 GCF_001634935.1 Oleiphilus sp. HI0043
CATCTACGGTGTTTTTGTCTCTGGGCAAGCACTTTGGTTTTAACGTGGTGTTTGGTGTAGTTGGTCGTTCTAAAACATCTAACCAGTTCATCAAACATCACTCCGGCCACAAAAACACGTGGCCTGCGTTGGACGCACGATAGAGCCGTGCGCCGTTTATAAAAGCGTTAGGTGTTCGCATGGACTCAGATGTTGAAATTTTGATCGCAATATTTTTGGTAGTGGCTCTATTCATTTGGCTAATTCCAGCTTTGATTTACACGATTAAGATTTCTCGATTAAAAAGAATTGATCCAGTTTTAAAAAAACAACTGATATCCTCTCTCTGGTTTATGCCTCCAGTAGGATGCATTATTTGTTTGGTCTTATTTTCTAAAACTGGAAAGCTTCGAAAGTTATTAGAACAAGAGCATCATCAGGTATGGGTAGCCGGTGGTAATAGATAGTGATGTATTATCCACCTAACAAGTTGCGCAATGTTCGCCCCGGAAAAACACCCGGGGCTGGACTCGCTTTGCTGCGCGCCACTCGCCCATTCGCAAGGCGTTAAATGTCATAGGTAAGCTATGGATATTGCTCAACCAGACGATATGAAGGTAGTCTCAATGGCGCCTTACGAATACATTCACTACCAATGTAGTGGTGGTCGAGAATTTCTGTGTTTGTGTCTCGAATTAAGGTTTG
>NZ_LWEY01001039.1:0-2678 GCF_001634935.1 Oleiphilus sp. HI0043
GATGAAAAGAAAGAACCAAATAAGGTGGTCAAAAGCTACGCGGAACTGGGAGAAAGTGGGTGACGTTAAGTTGAACCCGGAGAAGGAAAAACAAGCAGCTTAAATGCTCAGGCGACAACTACCTTGAAAAACGCCGCTCACCGACCACTAAGGAGATTATGAACACGATAAATAGGAATAAAAAGTATAGAGGAAAAATCCTCAAAGCTCTTCGAACATAAAAGTTTTTAAGATATAGCTTAAAACTCTTTTCCTTGCCTGAAAATAAGCTCAAGGTTATTAGAAAACCCGAGAGTGCAAAAAATAGCTGTACACCAAGCCACCCCCAATAGAGTATGCCACAGTGAAAAAGTATTACCGATAAAACAGCATAACCTCTCAGGCCGTCAAGCGAAGCAGTATAATTTATTGACACAAAGTACATCCATTTAATATCAAGGTTTAAGCTATCCTTGTATTCTATCAGTAATTACTAGGTAAAAAAAAACTGCACAAAGTGAAACTTTGCGCAGTTTCTATAAAGAAATTAGACTACATACCTGAACCTGGGGCCCATACTTCTGCTGAGCCATCTAACCTCAGCATCAAAAACTGGTTTACACCAACATCTTGATAGGAAACTAGTCTTCCTCCATTAGGGTACTGAACAGAGATGTCCACAGTACTTACGCTACCAAGACCACAATGCTCGCTCGAACCACCGTATTGTTGCGCAATATAAATCTCTCTCGTACACAAAATATTATCTGTTTCAGAGTTTCGTATCACTACTCTTGAGTGCAAGCCTTCTGTAGTCGGCGCATCCTTAACCTGGAATGCTAACCAATTGTTATTACTTGGTCCCGTGTTACGTAACAAATTAAGGGTATCTTTATTAGCGCTAGGTTGAGAATTAGAGGAAAATAAATCCAAACGACCGTCGTTATCGTAATCGCCATGCGCCACCACAGTTTTAGAAGCCCCACCTGCTGCAGCTACTCTTCCACCAGACGTACTTAAAACATTTCCGCATGAATACGCTTCCTTCTTCCAGTTCCCTGTTCCACCATTAATAAGTATGCCACAAGGCGCTTCAAAGCCCCCTCCAGTTAGCCAATCAGCTCTAATATCCGTCAAACCATCATTATTGAAGTCTCCAGCACCTAAGCCTGCATATGTAGTTTGATACGTTAAAGAGTTTAGAGTTAACCCTGACAACTCAGTAACTGAAACATCGGTAAACCTGCCCGTCCCGTCATTCTCAAGCAACCATATACCATCACCATCATTGTCGCCATCCGCTAAATCAATAGAATTATTTCCGCCTTTATACACTCTAATCTTAAAGATATCCAAATCACCATCATTATCGTAGTCAATTGGTATCTGTTGGTGTGGGTTTGAGTGTTGCGCCGAGTCAATAGAATAAGAAGTATCAAACATTGATGAGGAGGCTACAAAATTTCCAGAAACTGCATCTGAAAATCCTGAAGGACTATTAAACCAAATCAAGTTAAGCTGAGGATTAACCATATCAGGGTATGAATCATTGTTAGCATCAAAAACTAAAGAGGTCGACCATGCACGCGTTAAATTTGGCTCAGATATATTGTTCCAATCAGGAGTATATAAAACAGTTCTTTCTGGCCAACTATATATTGATCCAAATATTCCTGTACCTGCATTAACGCTATTTAAACTAGAATTAAAACCAACTCCAACCAAAGGCGCTGAAATAAGTTCAATATCTCCATCCCCATTAAAATCTATCGGCAAACATCGATCAACATCATATAAACAGCCTGAAACTCCTGAGTAGCTTTCTTCGCCGCTATTCATAAGAGCAGCTAAAGAAGGGTTACCATCTACATCGGCCCCTAATATATCAGTATCGGAATCACCATCTAGGTCTAACAGCATTACCCATGAAGTAATCCGCCTATTAGAAGGCCCGCTTATAGAATAATCATTCGCTAAGTAGCTAAATGTCCCCTGACACACACCTCCAGCATTGTCCTGTATATATATTCCATCAGGATCAGTAGTTGCATGAGAAGTAATAAATGCATCTAGGCAGCCATCTGCATTAAGGTGTGCAAGATCTGCTTCAAAAGGTGCCACTACAGCTGCCTGACCACTTATAAAATCTGGAAAAGCATTAATCGTCACATCAGCGAAGGAGACTTCACTACCACCTGCACCTACAGAAGAGTCATTATTTTCACCGCCACCAGTACCAGCAGAAGAGTCATCGCTACCTCCTTGTTCAGTAACAACGCTATCAATACTCCCAAAATTAGCTTCTCTTACATATTTAGAGCCACTGCATCCATTACGCCCGCCCCCAAGGTTGACATCATCAGAGCAAACAAAAAAGCCATCATTTGAAGTAACGTTTGAGAATAAAACAAATGTATCATCGTCAGCACAATCAGAGTAATTTCCGCCTTCAGCGCCCGGGCATATTGCGATAAAGTCACTATCAGCGACATTCTGAATATCGCTCCACTGACCACCACATTGCCAGTGAGGATCATCCCCAGCCGAGCAAGATGCCGTCGCTACAAAAACAGGGATGATATCGCCACCTGCACTGCCAGAATCTGTACCACCTGTACTGCCAGAATCTGTACCACCTGTACTGCCAGAATCTGTACCACCTGTGCTGCCAGAATCTGTACCACCTGTGCTGCCAGAAT
>NZ_LWEY01001040.1:0-1342 GCF_001634935.1 Oleiphilus sp. HI0043
ACTTTACCGGATTCCCTAGGAACACACCACCAACGAAACCTCTACAAATTAAAATGTACCTGAGAAGCTTAAACAGCGGAGCGGAACAGTTGGAAACCGTACCACCTACCCTAAAAATTTAAACGGAAAGATGCCAGATTAGAAACGTGCATTCCTTGCCGAATATTGAGCCTTAACCTTTAAGGCAAAAAAACATTTAACGCTTTTATAAACGGCGCACGGCTCTATCGTGCGTCCAACGCAGGCCACGTGTTTTTGTGGCCGGAGTGATGTTTGATGAACTGGTTAGATGTTTTAGAACGACCAACTACACCAAACACCACGTTAAAACCAAAGTGCTTGCCCAGAGACAAAAACACCGTAGATGGCGACTTTACCGGATTCCCTAGGAACACACCACCAACGAAGCCTCTACAAATACAAATGTGCTTGAGAAGCTTAAACAGCAGAGCTGAACAGTGGGAAAACGTGCCACCTACCCTAAAAATTTAAACGGAAAGGTGCCAGATTAGAAACGTGCATTCCTTGCCGAATACTGAGCCTTAAACCTAAAGGCCAAAAAACATTTAACGCCGCAATAAAGGGCGAGCGGCGCGCAGCAGAGCGAGTCCAGCCCACGACCCTTTGTGGGCGTCTTTGATTGCCTGGTTATACGTTTTAGTATTCGCCGAAGATCTTGACCTCATAGGTGTAATTGCTAAAGCCGGCAGGCATGTTTGTACAGACAGCTTCAATGTCGATGTTACCACTTGAAAACGGCTTATTTATTAGCAGTAATGGGCACCGTTTAAAGAAGCTGCCATCTGATTTTTTAACGATAAAATTTACAGAAACATTGAGCCATTCGTGTTCGCTGTTGTTCTCAGCTATTGCGGTAAAAACCAACTTGTCACCGCTGAGCCAATGATTAACTGTTTTAAGGTTTATATCAGGGTCGTTTACCCGCGTAATCATTGCTTCTTGCACTTTCATGTAAGCGAATACGCCCGCTGCAAAAAGCACAACTAAAGAAGCGGCAAAAACAACAGAGAGGAAGCAATACTTCACATACTTGTTCATTCTGGAAATTCCATTTTTACGTATAACGCTTTTATAAACGGCGCGCGTCTTTTTGCGCGTCCAGTGCAGGCCACGTGTTTTTGTGGCCGGAACGATGTTTGATAAACTTGTTAGTTGTCATTTTGCCCCAAAGCTCTCTAGTACTGGATAGTAATATTCTGCGACTACCAGCCCAGAAAAAATACACGCAAGCAGAACCCAGACATGCCATTCACGAACCCAGCTACCCTGTGCTTTTAACTCGACCAATTCTTCTTCGTTTTCACCGACAGAGGCAAGAGAC
>NZ_LWEY01001041.1:0-1630 GCF_001634935.1 Oleiphilus sp. HI0043
GAGCACCGGCATAGTCGAATTAACTTTGTTACCCCAGAGCAAAGGCACTTAGGTCTGGATGAAGAAATATTATCGAAGAGGGATGAGCTTTATCGCAAGATGAAAAGAAAGAACCAAATAAGGTGGTCAAAAGCTACGCGGAACTGGGAGAAAGTGGGTGACGTTAAGTTGAACCCGGAGAAGGAAAAACAAGCAGCTTAAATGCTCAGGCGACAACTACCTTGAAAAACGCCGGTATCGGCTGCTTCTAGTTTGTCAGGCTTTTTTCCGCGTTTAGCCGGTGTGACCTGAACACGGTGTTTGCTGTTCGGTGCGAAGACTCCGTGGAATCGGGTGAGGTTGACGCGCGGCTTGGGTACCAGTGCAGCCAGCTTGGCCATGAAGTCCATGGGTTCGAAGATCACATGGGTTGTGCCATTGCGATACGGGGTTTTGAGTTCATACCGAACGTGTCCATTGGAGGTCAATGCCAGGCGCTTTTCTGAAACAGCGGGTCGGCTAACGTAGCGGCAGAGCCGTTCGAGTTTATCCCTCTGATGTCCTTCGGCCATCACACCGGCATGGAGTGAAAACCCTGCCACTTTAGCCGCTTGGCCATAGCCTGGCTTCTCACTTTCGCAATGAGGGAAGGTTTGCAGGGTGAAGACCTTACTCCCTTGCTGGGGGCCGGTGGCGATGCGGTAAGTCACCGAGGAACCGTGCATTTGCGTGAGTACATCTCCTCCTTCCTCGTCCAGCGTCAACCAGGTATTCTCGGCATCTCGCTCCAACAGACCGCGTTTTTCCAGGCAGCGAGCGACCCGGTGGCTGAGGGTGTTAACGAGCGCATTGAGTTCATGTTGAGTGGGTGCCTTGACCCGATGGAACCGCCGTTGGCCATAGGTATCTTCGGCGTATACGCCATCGAGAAATAGCATGTGGTAATGGACATTAAGGTTGAGCGCAGAACCAAAGCGTTGGATCAACGTCACTGCACCGGTTTGTGCGGTAGCCTTGGTAAAACCAGCCTGCCTAATTAAATGCGTAGAGACGGTGCGGTAGACAATGCCTAACACTTTACCCATCAGCTCTGGATGGCGAGCCAGCAGGAATCGTAACTGGAAGGGAAAGCTCAGCACCCACTGGCGTATGGGAACTTTGGGAAACACCTCATCCACCAAGAGCGCGGCACTCTCCGCCATCCGGCGGGCACCACAGCTGGGGCAGAACCCTCTGCGCTTGCAGCTAAATGCCACCAATCGTTCATGATGGCAATCCTCGCAGCGGACACGCAAAAAGCCATATTCCAGCCGACCACATTGGAGAAAATCTTCGAACTCTCTCTGAACGTAACGAGGCAAGCTTTGTCCCTGACCCTCCAACGAGGACTTAAAGACAGGATAATGTTCCTGAACCAATTGATAGAGGAACGTCTTTTCGGGCTGATGGCGTTCATAGTATGGTGCTTGACTCGCCCAGACATTCCTTGCCGGTGACATGAGTATCGGCGTTTTTCAAGGTAGTTGTCGCCTGAGCATTTAAGCTGCTTGTTTTTCCTTCTCCGGGTTCAACTTAACGTCACCCACTTTCTCCCAGTTCCGCGTAGCTTTTGACCACCTTATTTGGTTCTTTCTTTTCATCTTGCGATAAA
>NZ_LWEY01001042.1:0-644 GCF_001634935.1 Oleiphilus sp. HI0043
CGTGTTCCTAGGGAGTCCGGTAAAGTTTTCATCTTAATTATTCTAGCCACAGGTCAAGAACTCAGGTTCCGCCTTCGGCTACACAACGTGGTGTTGTTCTAGTTGGGTGTTCTAAAACATCTAACCAGTTCATCAAACATCACTCCGGCCACAAAGAGACGTGGCCTGCGTTGGACGCACGATAAAGCCGTGCGCCGTTTATAAAAGCGTTAAATTTTTTTGGCTCTAAAGGTATAGAGCTCAATATTCGGCAAGGAGTGCTCAGTTCTTATTAAGCATTCCTTCGTTTAAAGTTCTAGGGTGTGTGGCACGGTTTCCCACTGTTCCGCTCCACTGTTTAAGTTTCTCAGGCACTTTTTAATTTGCTGAGATTTCGTCGGTGGTGTGTTCCTATGGAATCCGGTAAAGTTATCACTTTAGGTATTCTAGTCTCAGGTCAAAAGCTTAGGTTTCGCCTGCGGCTACACAACGTGGTGTTGCGCTAGTTAGGTGTTCTAAAAAATCTAACCAGTTCATCAAACATCACTCCGGCCACAAAAACACGTGGCCTGCGTTGGACGCACGATAGAGCCGTGCGCCGTTTATAAAAGCGTTAAATGTTTTTTTGCCTTTAGGTTTAAGGCTCAATATTCGGCAGGGAATGC
>NZ_LWEY01001043.1:0-1546 GCF_001634935.1 Oleiphilus sp. HI0043
CTTCCTTGTTCAGCAAAATTCAGGTTACCTTTTACGTATAGACATAATGACTCCCCACGTCCCAAAAGAGTGCTGACCTCCTATCGTGGGTTAGCAAAGCCAGAGCCATAATATATGTGTCATACCATATAAGCGGAGGCCAGCACCATGAAAAACAATACCATAATTTTTGTCGGATTGGACACCCATAAGGAGTTCACCGAAGTCGCATATTGCGAAGATCAACGAGGCTCAGAAGTAAAGCATCTTGGAAGAGTTTCTTCAGCCAAAGTATCACTTACCAAGATGGCAAGACAGTTTGAAAGCAAATACCCGCAGGCTACCCTGCATTTTGTTTATGAAGCAGGCCCCTGTGGCTACTGGATTTATCGATTGCTGACAAGCTTAGGCCATTGTTGCTATGTTGTTGCGCCATCACTGATTCCAAAGAAACCCGGACAACGCGTGAAAACAGATAAACGCGATGCACAAGATTTAGCTCGTTTGGTTCGTAATGGCGACCTTGATCCGATTTACGTTCCTGAACCCGCAGATGAAGCAATACGAGATCTATCTCGAGCACGTGAGCGTGCAATGCATGATTTGAATAATGCACGTTTCCAGCTAAAAGCCTTGCTGCTCAGAAATCATATTAACTATTCAGGCAAATCAAATTGGAGCTTAAAACACCTTCGTTGGTTAACAGAGATCATCTTACCTCATCCTAGTCAGCAATTTGTCTTGCAAGAGATGATTCAAACCATTTCAGAACGCAATGCTCGACTAGAGCGTCTGGACAATGAACTCGCCCATCACGTGAAGCAATGGCGATATTATCCGGTTGTGAAAGCGATACAAGCCTTGAGAGGCGTTCGACTGCTCACCGCCACTGGTGTCATTGTAGAGCTAGGAGACTTAACACGATTTGATAGCCCTAGAAAACTGATGAGTTATATCGGAACGACGCCCTCCGAGCATTCAAGTGGAGGAAAACGACACTTAGGCGCGATCACCAATTGTGGAAATGGGCGAGCGAGGAGATTGTTAGTTGAGGCTGCACATAGCTATCGCTATCCCGCAAAGATATCGAAGGAATTACAGCTCAGGCAGGAAGGATTGCCGAAAGAGGTAATTGATCAAGCTTGGCAAGCACAACAGAGATTATGTAGACGATATCAACGACTAATACACAAAGGTAAACATCGAAGTGTCGTGGTAACGGCGATCGCACGAGAACTGATAGCTTATATCTGGTCAATCTCGAAGGAAGTCACCTTACCCAGAATAGATCCAAAAACACGAATCCCCCCTGTGTCAGGATAGTTGTCGCCTCTGTTAATTTTTAATAATTGAATAGGAGGCGGTAAGAGAATATGAGTGAAGCATTATTCAAAAGAGTTTAAAGAAGCCATTGTTAAGAAGTGGCTTGAAAGTGGGTTATCATTAAGAACGTTTTCAGCCCAGGAAAACATAAACCTATCCACCTTGTATTCCTGGCGAGATAAATTTCAATTACCAGGTTCAAGTGTGACAAAAAGTAGTAGTCCAGATAACTGGTCTCCAGAAG
>NZ_LWEY01001044.1:0-3235 GCF_001634935.1 Oleiphilus sp. HI0043
TAAAAATGGGTGCAGCAGTGGTTGCTGTCTTTGGCGTATTAATTTATAAAAAAGTTTGATAAAGGTGTTGACCTAAAGAATCAGCTCTATATAATGCGCACCTCCTTAAGACGAACCGCTTCGAAAGCGGCGAAGTTTGAAGGAGATAGAGGATAAATTAAGTGATTAAAATCAGTAATTTATCTTCGCTTGTTAAAGGTTTTGGTTTTCGGTTTTGAATTTAAATTTCTTCGAAAACAAATTAAAAAAAATCGTTGACAAGCAAATGAGACGCTGTAGAATACTCGCCTCGCTTGAGGGATCTCAAGCAAGCTCTTTAAAAAATTAACCAAGCAATTCGTGTGGGCGCTGGCTGAGATGATTTCACGATAAAGCACTCTGATCTAACTTGTTAGAGAGGATGTTGCTTAAGAAATTATCAAGTCAACGACCTGTACAATTTATTTGAACAGTAAGTAACTTGAGCAAGTATATGAAGCTTTTGCTTCGACTAGATTGAACTGAAGAGTTTGATCATGGCTCAGATTGAACGCTGGCGGCAGGCTTAACACATGCAAGTCGAGCGGTAACAGAGATAGCTTGCTATCTGCTGACGAGCGGCGGACGGGTGAGTAACGCGTAGAAAACTGCCCAGTAGTGGGGGATAGCCCAGAGAAATTTGGATTAATACCGCATACGCCCTACGGGGGAAAGGGGGCTTCGGCTCTCGCTATTGGATGTGTCTGCGTGGGATTAGCTAGTTGGTGAGGTAAGGGCTCACCAAGGCGACGATCCCTAGCTGGTCTGAGAGGATGATCAGCCACACTGGAACTGAGACACGGTCCAGACTCCTACGGGAGGCAGCAGTGGGGAATATTGCACAATGGGCGCAAGCCTGATGCAGCCATGCCGCGTGTGTGAAGAAGGCTTTCGGGTTGTAAAGCACTTTCAGCGAGGAGGAAGGCTAAGTAGTTAATACCTGCTTAGATTGACGTTACTCGCAGAAGAAGCACCGGCTAACTCCGTGCCAGCAGCCGCGGTAATACGGAGGGTGCAAGCGTTAATCGGAATTACTGGGCGTAAAGCGCGCGTAGGCGGCTTGTTAAGCTAGATGTGAAAGCCCCGGGCTCAACCTGGGAACTGCATTTAGAACTGACTCGCTAGAGTACAGTAGAGGGTGGTGGAATTTCCAGTGTAGCGGTGAAATGCGTAGAGATTGGAAGGAACATCAGTGGCGAAGGCGGCCACCTGGACTGATACTGACGCTGAGGTGCGAAAGCGTGGGGAGCAAACAGGATTAGATACCCTGGTAGTCCACGCCGTAAACGATGTCTACTAGCCGTTGGGGAACTTGATTCCTTAGTGGCGCAGCTAACGCACTAAGTAGACCGCCTGGGGAGTACGGTCGCAAGATTAAAACTCAAATGAATTGACGGGGGCCCGCACAAGCGGTGGAGCATGTGGTTTAATTCGATGCAACGCGAAGAACCTTACCTGGTCTTGACATCCTGCGAACTTTCTAGAGATAGATTGGTGCCTTCGGGAACGCAGTGACAGGTGCTGCATGGCTGTCGTCAGCTCGTGTTGTGAAATGTTGGGTTAAGTCCCGTAACGAGCGCAACCCTTATCCTTATTTGCCAGCACTTCGGGTGGGAACTCTAAGGAGACTGCCGGTGACAAACCGGAGGAAGGTGGGGACGACGTCAAGTCATCATGGCCCTTACGACCAGGGCTACACACGTGCTACAATGGTAAATACAAAGGGACGCCAAGCCGCGAGGTGGAGCTAATCCCAGAAAATTTATCGTAGTCCGGATTGGAGTCTGCAACTCGACTCCATGAAGTCGGAATCGCTAGTAATCGTGGATCAGAATGCCACGGTGAATACGTTCCCGGGCCTTGTACACACCGCCCGTCACACCATGGGAGTGGATTGCACCAGAAGTAGTTAGTCTAACCTTCGGGGGGACGATTACCACGGTGTGGTTCATGACTGGGGTGAAGTCGTAACAAGGTAGCCCTAGGGGAACCTGGGGCTGGATCACCTCCTTAAACGAATCGTGATCGTTTCGGTCAGAGTTCACACGAATTGCTTGGTTATAGAATTAAAGAGAGCGTAAGGGCAATAGGCCCTATAGCATCTTACTGAGAGGTAATTTGCGCAGAAGGCCTGTAGCTCAGGTGGTTAGAGCGCACCCCTGATAAGGGTGAGGTCGGCAGTTCAAGTCTGCCCAGGCCTACCAGATTTCAGTTACTCATCGTTAAATGATTACTCGCATAGCAGGCTATGCTTCGCAGTCATTTGCCTAGATTAACTAAAATCTACGATTTTTTGAGTCTGACTTTAATGAACGTTAAAGCAGAGGATAAAATGCTCTGGGATTGGGGCTATAGCTCAGCTGGGAGAGCGCCTGCCTTGCACGCAGGAGGTCTGCGGTTCGATCCCGCATAGCTCCACCAATTTCCAAAATTGAAATGATTATAAATAAGTGTATTTGCTTGGTTTAAGTTTGAATTAAGTAAAGTGTATTTATTTCTAATCATGCGATTAGAAGCTCTTTAACAATTAGGTAAGTAATAGTAGACGTTGTTTTATGTTGTGATGACATAATGCAACTCATTGCTAAGTGATTAGATTATTCACATATCAGCGAATAATTTAATCATGGATAACGAAAGAAATGAGATTCATATCAAGCGTTATCCGGCGAAAACGTTACGAATGGTCATATATATAGCTTAAGTACTAAGATGGTAAAAGGTCGTCTTAGAAGACTACTTCGGGTTATATAGTTAAGTGACTAAGCGCATACGGTGGATGCCTTGGCAGTCAGAGGCGATGAAGGACGTAGTAACCTGCGATAAGCGTTGGTAAGCTGGTAAACAAGCTTTGACCCAACGATTTCCGAATGGGGAAACCCATCTAACATAAGTTAGATATCTTGCACTGAATACATAGGTGTAAGAAGCAAACCCGGAGAACTGAAACATCTAAGTACCCGGAGGAAAAGAAATCAACCGAGATTCCCTTAGTAGCGGCGAGCGAACGGGGATTAGCCGATGATTATTGAATTAGTGGAACGCTCTGGGAAGTGCGGCCATAGTGGGTGATAGCCCCGTACACGAAGATTCAATAGTCACATATTAAGTAGGACGGGACACGTGTTATCTTGTCTGAAGATGGGGGGACCATCCTCCAAGGCTAAATACTCCTGACTGACCGATAGTGAACCAGTACCGTGAGGGAAAGGCGAAA
>NZ_LWEY01001045.1:0-993 GCF_001634935.1 Oleiphilus sp. HI0043
TTGCGTCACCGAAGACTTGGCTCCACTCTGAAAAGCTTAAGTTAGTCGTGATAATCACACTTGTTTTCTCATATAGTTTGCCTAGCAAGTGGAATAGTAATGCGCCTCCCGTTTGACTAAAGGGCAAGTAACCAAGTTCATCTAAGATAACCAAGTCTGTATGGCTTAACCTGTTCGCAATGCGTCCCGCTTTACCTTCGAGTTTTTCTTGTTCAAGTTGATTCACAAGTTCAATGGTCGATAAGAAGCGCACTCGTAGTCGGTGGTGTTGGATGGCTTGTACGCCTATTGCCGTTGCTAAGTGAGTTTTACCCGTGCCAGGGCCTCCTATAAGTACGATGTTGTGGCTGCCTTCGATGAACTCACAGCGATGAAGCGCTTTGACAGGCGTTTCATCTACACTGCTTTGATTGAAGTCAAAGCCAGCTAGGTCACGGTAGGCTGGGAACCTTGCATGCTTCATCTGATAAGCGATTGATCGCACTTCTCGATCTGTTACTTCAGCTTTGATCAAGGCTTCAAGAATGGGCTGTGCTTGAAGGTAAGATGGCCCGGCTTGCTGTGATAGCTCCATAACACTGTTGGCCATACCGTGTAGTTTGAGTTGTTTGAAGGTGTGGATCATGGTTTCAATGTGCATAAGGATGACCTCTTAGTTGATCGTAGCGTTGTGTGTTGGCAATAGGTTCTTCGTTTAGAATGAGAGAGGGTGGTGTTAGCAAAGGCTCAGGTGTTTCCTGTTCGATGAGTTGGCTCAAACAGTTCATTACATGCTGTTTTGAGGGGTGCCCGCATCGCAGAGATTCCTCAACCGCTTGCTCAACCAGCTGTTCGTCGTGATGAAGTACCAAGGCCAATATCTCGACCATTTCTCGATCACCACCTTGTCGTCGAAGTAAATACTTTTGAATGGACTTGAAGCTGTCTGGCAAGGTCTCGAACGGTGCGCCGTTACGCAGTGCTCCTGGTTTGCGTTGAGCCACGGCTAGATAA
>NZ_LWEY01001046.1:0-440 GCF_001634935.1 Oleiphilus sp. HI0043
TCAGCTTTTATGTCTTAATCTTTAAGGGATAAACCGATGAACCACCGAGGACACCGGGCGCTTCGCTGCACAGAGGAAGGGATTGAGACACATCTAAATGAAAGCTTTAATCTTTTCTCTGTGTAGGCCGTAGGCCGCTCTGTGCCCTCTGTGGTGAACCGTCTTTTATGTTTTGATCTTTAAGGAACAAACACTTGAACCACCGAGGACACCGAGCGCTTCGCTGCACAGAGGAAGAGATTGAGACACACTAAAAAGCTATTATCTTTTCTCGGTGTAGGCCGCAGGCCTCTCTGTGATCTCGGTGGTAAATCAGCTTTTATGGTTTGATCTTTAAGGGATAAACCGATGAACCACCGAGGACACCGAGCGCTTCGCTGCACAGAGGAAGAGATTGAGACACATCTAAATGAAAGCTTTGATCTTTTCTCTGTGTAGGC
>NZ_LWEY01001047.1:0-984 GCF_001634935.1 Oleiphilus sp. HI0043
TCTCTGGGCGATTTATCCTTTATGGCAGTTTCAATTCGATAGAGCTTTTTGATGTGAGTCATCGCCCAAGTAGCTTTTCCCGCTTTGGGTTTGCCTTTGCTTTGCGCTATATCAGCCTCTTTGAATTTGCGTCGTGCATGTGCCCAACAGCCCACTAATGTCGTTTGGGTGGATTCATAACCTTGATAGCCATCTACCTGTAAATAGCCTGAGTGACCTTGTAGAAAATTAATCGCACACTGGCTTGCCCGACTTTCATGGAAGTCATACAGCACGATATTGGGAATGTCTGTGTGATTGCTGCCGGGTGAGTCGGTACCGGTGCAATATAACCACATATAACATTTGGTTTTGTCGGATTCGATTACCTTTAGTGTGGTTTCATCTGCTTGTATTACATTTTGCCGCAAGAGGGTTTCATGCAGTTTGTCATAAAGCGGTTTGAGTAAGTCTGTACACTTCAGCAACCAGCTCGACATCGTTTGTCGGCTAAGCGGGATGCCATATTCTTTGAACAGACTTTCTTGTCGATAAAGCGGTAAGCCATATTGATATTTACTGGTAATGATTTGGCTTAACAAGCTCGCCGTAGCAAAGCTTTTTGGAATAGGTGAAGCCGGAACCGGCGTTTGTTTAATCGTGACGTTCGTTGCATGTTGCTCACAATGACGACAACTATATTTAGGTCGCACATGTTCGATGACTTTGATCTGGGCAGGAATGAATTCAAGCTGCTCGCTTTTATCTTCACCCATGCGATGTAATTCATGACCGCAGTCATCACAGCTTTTGTCTTCGTCTGCCAGGTCGTGAATGATGACGTCGCGTGGTAAGTCTTTGGGTAAAGGTTTACGAACAGGTTTCTTGCGTTCGTAGGTGATGGACTCTTTTTCGGCTTCAGTCGGTTCCGCTTCAGACTCATCTGCTAATTGCTCAAGTTCATTGAATAGCTCGCCCTGACCCGGGTAGCCTTCAGTGCTTTTA
>NZ_LWEY01001048.1:0-859 GCF_001634935.1 Oleiphilus sp. HI0043
ACGATTCCTCAGGCAACTCTGCTACTACCGTTACCCGAACAATTAACGTTCAAGATACTGGCGCACCTAGCATCACTCTCCTAGGTAGCAGCCCACTTAACCATGAACTAAATACCCCCTATACCGATGCTGGCGCGACTGCAAGCGATGCGCTGGATGGTGATATCTCAACTAACATCATCGTCGGTGGTGCTACCGTAGATTCCAGTGTTACTGGTACCTACGTGATCACCTACGATGTCAGTGACTCCAACGGCAACCCTGCCGTACAGCAAACACGTACAGTAAATGTGAACGACTTTACTGCCCCAGTCATTACGCTTAATGGTGACAGCAGCATTAATATCGCTCTAGGTAGTGTCTACAATGATGCGGATGCGAGTGCGTCGGACAATATTGATGGCGATATTTCAGCAAGCATTATTCAGAGTGGCACTGTTGATACCGGTACAATTGGTAGCTACACCCTTGTGTATAACGTGAGTGATGCGGCTGGCAACGCTGCAATCCCCGTCACACGAACAGTTAATGTTGCTGATGCGAGCGGCCCTGTTATTACGCTGATCGGAACCAACCCCATTAATCATGAGGTGAATACAATCTTCACCGACCCGGGTGCGACAGCGCTAGATAATGTCGATGGAGATGTATCTTCAAATATCGGTGTCAGCGGTACGGTCAATGCTGCAGTTGTTGGTAGCTATGTACTGAGCTACAACGTGAACGATTCCTCAGGCAACTCTGCTACTACCGTTACCCGAACAATTAACGTTCAAGATACTGGCGCACCTAGCATCACTCTGCTAGGTAGCAGCCCACTTAACCATGAGCTAAATACCCCTTATACCGATGCTGGTGC
>NZ_LWEY01001049.1:0-1502 GCF_001634935.1 Oleiphilus sp. HI0043
CCTGCTCATGCTTGGCATGAAGAACAAGCCAACGCCCCTCGCACTGTCGGTCACTACCTTCATCATCAAGCTCAACAATTTGCCGAAAAAGATGCCGTCATATTTGAGCAGGAAGTCTTAAGCTATCGTCAGCTTGATGAACTTAGCTCACAGTGGGCTCAGCTCCTATTAGAGGAGCACGTATCGGTTGGGGACCGCGTTGGCTTGTGCCTGGACCGCTCTCAGCATATGCTCGCGGCCCTAATTGGCATATTGAAAGTCGGCGCCAGCTATGTCCCGCTTGACCCTGACTTCCCCGATGATCGTTTGGCGTACATGATTGAAGACTCGGGCTTACAACACCTAGTCACTCAAGAAACGCATATCAAGCGCCTGCCTTCTGTTGCACACATACTCAATACCGATCTGATTTCTGAACGTCTATCACAGCAGAACACAGCTTGCCCAGATGTAACAATCCCTGAGGATACAGCTGCGTATATCATCTATACCTCCGGTTCTACCGGAAAGCCTAAAGGCGTTGTGGTACCCCATGCTTCCGTCATGAACTTCTTACACAGCATGGCCGAAAAGCCAGGGCTCCAGGCTGATGATACCCTGATGGCAGTAACAACTTTGTCTTTTGATATTGCCGTACTTGAACTCTACTTGCCACTCTGGGTCGGCGCCAAAATCATTATTGCCAAGAAACAGGATAGTAGTGATGGTCGACGTTTATTAAGCTTGCTGATAAAGCATCAGGCAAACTTCATGCAAGCAACACCCGCCACCTGGCGATTGCTGATCAGTAGTGGCTGGCAGGGTGAGCCTAGATTAAAAGCACTGTGCGGTGGCGAAGCATTGCCATTGGATTTAGCTGAAGAGCTACTTCAACGCTGTAGTGAGCTTTGGAACATGTATGGCCCAACTGAAACCACCGTTTGGTCTAGCTGTNCCAGATTACACAAACCCAAACACCGCCTGNATTGGGCTTACCTATCGCCAACACTCAGTTATATGTGCTGGATGAGCAGCTGCGCCCTGTCCCTAACGGCATCGCTGGCGAACTATACATCGGTGGTGACGGTTTGACCTTAGGCTATAACAATCGTGACGAATTAACCCGGAAGGTCTTTATTCCAAACCCCTTTGGAGACGGCCAACTCTATCGCACCGGTGATAAAGTACGCTACACCCACGACGGCACCCTTACGTATATGGGACGACTGGATCAGCAAGTCAAAGTACGCGGCTACCGAATAGAACTGGGTGAAATTGAGACGCTTATGCGCCAACACGACGCCATTGACGACTGCGCCTTAAGCGTACGAGAAGTCCGTGCCGGCGATACGCGGCTCATCGCTTATGTTGTATGGAAGAATAGCCCGATTAGTCTCAGTGAACTTCGTGAGCACCTGCGACAGCAATTGCCCCCTTACATGGTGCCGCAGCACCTTGAAGCACTCGGGGAGTTACCACGCACCCTTAACAACAAGCTTGATCGAAAAGTCCTGCAAAGCTGG
>NZ_LWEY01001050.1:0-664 GCF_001634935.1 Oleiphilus sp. HI0043
CACCCAAAACCTGACAAACTTTGGCAATGGCACGATTGACACCAACAATATCGGCTACCCAATTGGTGTTGATAAAGGCACAGGTAATGAGAATATAGGGCAAGGCAACAACGGCTGCATTGGTGTCTGGCAGGGCGTATTGGAAAACCCGCCCTCAGTTGTTGTTGGCAACAACAATGAAGCCTATCGAGCTTACCGCCACACCGGCAACAGAGTCTGCAGCTACGCTTATCGCCTTAACGGCGACACTGGCAATCGCAATAACAGCTCCTTGGTTATCAAGTACGACTCGCGCGACGGTAGTGTCGTAAGCTGCGGCACTCACGCAGATCTACCCGCTTGCTAACTCTTCCTTAAGCGCTTGATGATCATCAACGATTTATTTCTGTTTTAGCGATACACTGCACACGCTAAACTAATAACCCGTTTTTCATCGTCGATACTGACAGAGCTATTTATGTCGAACACAAATCAAAGCTGCTGCGATTCAGCCGTCAAACACACCCTTAATCCTTTAGATGATATCATTGAGCGCTTAAAAAAATTGGCAAACCCGATATCGGAGACAGAATCAGTTGCACTTATTGATGCACACGAAAGAGTGCTCGCTGAAGACTTAGTCTCTACACTTAATGTACCGCCCACAGATAACAGTGCCGTTGAC
>NZ_LWEY01001051.1:0-1151 GCF_001634935.1 Oleiphilus sp. HI0043
CTCATATAGCTCAGTCGGTAGAGCGCCACCTTGGTAAGGTGGAGGTCACCGGTTCAATTCCGGTTATGAGCTCCATGAGTGTTATTGCTTGGTTTTATTGAATTTAAGTTGTGTGTGGTCAATGCTGGTTCTAGCTGGCCGAGACGCAGTGTCCGCAATCGAGCTATATTTTTTGAGGAGATGTTCGGATGGCAAAAGAAAAATTTGAACGTAATAAACCACACGTCAACGTAGGTACTATTGGTCACGTTGATCACGGTAAAACAACTTTGACTGCAGCGTTAACGCGTGTATGTGCAGAAGTATTCGGTGGTGAGAAGGTTGACTTCGCAAACATCGATAACGCACCAGAAGAAAGAGAACGTGGTATCACTATCGCGACGTCTCACGTTGAGTATGATTCAACTGATCGTCACTACGCTCACGTTGACTGCCCAGGGCACGCCGATTATGTTAAGAACATGATCACAGGTGCTGCTCAGATGGATGGTGCTATCTTGGTTTGTGGTGCGACTGATGGTCCTATGCCTCAGACTCGTGAGCACATCCTTTTGTCTCGTCAGGTAGGTGTACCTTACATTGTAGTATTCTTGAACAAGGCTGACTTGTTGGCTGAAGACTGTGGTGGTGCAGGTTCAGAAGAATACAACGAGATGCTTGAATTGGTTGAAATGGAAATTCGTGAGTTGCTAGACACTTATGAGTTCCCAGGTGATGATACGCCAATTATCGCAGGTTCTGCTTTGATGGCATTGAACGGCGAAGATGATAACGAGCTAGGTACAACTGCTGTTAAGAAGTTGGTTGAGTCGCTAGATTCTTATATTCCAGAGCCAGAGCGTGCTGTAGATCAGCCATTCCTAATGCCTGTTGAGGACGTGTTCTCAATCTCAGGTCGTGGTACGGTTGTAACGGGTCGTGTTGAGCGTGGTATCATCAAAGTTGGTGAAGAAATCGAGATTGTTGGTATCAAGGAAACTCAAACCACTACTTGTACTGGTGTTGAGATGTTCCGTAAGCTTCTAGACGAAGGTCGTGCGGGTGAGAACGTTGGTGTTCTTCTGCGTGGTACTAAGCGTGACGAAGTTGAGCGTGGTCAGGTTCTATGTGTGCCTGGTTCTGTTAAGCCTCACACTAAGTTTGAAGCTGAA
>NZ_LWEY01001052.1:0-392 GCF_001634935.1 Oleiphilus sp. HI0043
CTTGAACAAGGCTGACTTGTTGGCTGAAGACTGTGGTGGTGCAGGTTCAGAAGAATACAACGAGATGCTTGAATTGGTTGAAATGGAAATTCGTGAGTTGCTAGACACTTATGAGTTCCCAGGTGATGATACGCCAATTATCGCAGGTTCTGCTTTGATGGCATTGAACGGCGAAGATGATAACGAGCTAGGTACAACTGCTGTTAAGAAGTTGGTTGAGTCGCTAGATTCTTATATTCCAGAGCCAGAGCGTGCTGTAGATCAGCCATTCCTAATGCCTGTTGAGGACGTGTTCTCAATCTCAGGTCGTGGTACGGTTGTAACGGGTCGTGTTGAGCGTGGTATCATCAAAGTTGGTGAAGAAATCGAGATTGTTGGTATCAAGGAAACTC
>NZ_LWEY01001053.1:0-269 GCF_001634935.1 Oleiphilus sp. HI0043
AAGAGCTTTCCTAGATATTTGCAAGCTTGCTCTCTACGCTATGACAAAATGGCAAGAGATATGGCCAATGAAAGGCGCTATGTACCCTTACTATCCGAATGGTGGGAGCAATACGAACTTCGAAAAAAACAGCTGGATGCTCAAGGTTTAAAGTGCGAAAACCTGGAGCGATTTCGCTGGTTACTGGAGGAGCAACGAGTGTCTTGGTATTCACAGCAATTGGGTACGAGTGAGACTGTCTCAGAGAAAAGGTTAAACAAACTCTGGGA
>NZ_LWEY01001054.1:0-283 GCF_001634935.1 Oleiphilus sp. HI0043
AAATGTTGTAAATCTTCTGCCTCTTGGGATTTTATTTCCTGAATAATTTCTACCGGAACGTAAAGAATCAAGCAGGACATTATGATCGCCAGAATAGATTCCAGCTGATGCGCTTTTTCTTCAGAAATGGATAAGCGCCCTTTCTCGACAGAAACGCGAATACAGATGCCACAAAGTAAGGTAAGCGAGACCAAAATATCAGACAGGGAGTGATAAGCGTCAGCAAGTAGCGCTGTACTGCCTGTTATCCACGATGTTACTAACTTGATGGCCGTTAATATCA
>NZ_LWEY01001055.1:0-470 GCF_001634935.1 Oleiphilus sp. HI0043
GGCCAATTTGCTGATTGAGCAGGCCAACGCGTATGTTATCTCCAACTTTTGACTTTAGAGTCTCATGCATATGTTCGAGTTGACGACCGGAAATCTCAGCCAGTGTTTCGCTGTGCATATTTTCGGGGAATAACAGTAGCAGGTTCATCTAATTGTTATTCGCTTACAGGTTCTTCGTTGCGCTTCTTTTCGACGAGTTTTGAAAACAGCACTCCGACTTCAAAGAGAGCCCACATTGGAACTGCTAAAAGAGTTTGCGAAATAACATCTGGAGGCGTCAATAACATACCGATAACGAAGCAGCCAACCACGATGTAAGGGCGTTTTTCACTTAGGCTAGCTGAGCTGGTAATACCTGCCGCAACCAAAATAATGGTTGCGATTGGGATTTCGAAGGCTAAACCAAATGCGAAGAATAGCTTTAGAATGAAGTCAAGATAGCGACTGATATCGGTCATTACAGTGACGCC
>NZ_LWEY01001056.1:0-40502 GCF_001634935.1 Oleiphilus sp. HI0043
CAATTCACTAACGTTCACCGTGGTATNTTTGCAACGAGAGAGCCGTCTTCCGCATTTATCCCAGATACCACGGTGAACGTTAGTGAATTGGGCCAACTGTTAGAGCAAGAGTTTGAACTGCTTGTTGGCGAAGACTCTGATTTCGGTGAATACAATTCTTATTTGCAAAATTTAGCGTTGGTTGGAGCGGCTGGTGGTGTAGATTCTGACGGTGACGGAATGCTCGATAATGATGACCCTGACCCATCAACTCCCAATGAGATTGTCGATAATGGTTATGATGGATTGCGTTCGGTTTCTGTGCAATTCGAAGACGCTTTACTAATGCCTATAGATCAAAGTCTAGTTCTGACAATCCCAATAGAGGAAGTTCAGACAGGTGATGATGAAAAGCTAAGCTGTGCGCCTCATGACTCCCAATGTATATTGGTTGGGGATATGTCGGTTGAAATAGAGGTCGCTTCCAGCATCAACGTAGCACCTGATACGCATAATGCGACTATTTCCTCTCGTCTGTTCGATAGTGGAAGTGCGCGTTTCTTAGAACTAAAAATCGATGGATCAAAAGCGGGTTCGTATTCTGCATATGTACAGCTCACAACAGAAGCTCAGGTTAACCCTGAGACAAAAGCAGTAGAGGTCGATGAACAGCAATTCGGATTTGAACTACCTTTCACAATCTTTGATTTCTCAACACTTGAATTTAGGGTTGTAAGCGAAAATCAAGATCCTGTGACAGGCTCCGAGTTCGTTAACGCAGGCTCTAAGATCGTCCTTCAATTTAAAGCAACTGATCAAATATGCGAGCTATATCCTGTTTGCGGTGACAATAATGAAAACGTCGGAGAGTTTCTCGATCTTGACTTGATTGGTGAATCTTTTTCTGTCCAATATCAAATCAATGATGAAGAGGAAGCCAGCCCCTTCCAGCTAGCAGCTTCTGAGGGCCTTACCGGCGACTTGTCAGTTATTTCAAACCTTCAGGCAGGCCAAGCCATAAATGCGACGCTTACCTATAGCGACAAACAATCGTCCATATATTTGGGGGATATAAATGCTTCGGTCGTTGATGTCGATGCTGTAGATTTTCGAGAAAAATGCCCTGAACCGTTGTCTGGAATTGATGATGTGAACGGAGATGGCGTTATAGACGCTAATGACAATCTTCCTTGTTTTGCTGACATCTTAGCAGCAACAGATAGCAAAGCCGAAGTTTACAACTCAGACCTAGATGAGTACTGGTATTTTGACGACAGTTGGCATTTTATCATTAGAGAAAGCGGCAATAGGGATAGGTTCTTAGGTCACGTACAGCTGCCTAAAGACAAGTACAGTAATTATCAAAAAGTACAGAAGCTTTTGTTCGACTCTGAATTAAGACGGATGTATCTGGCATTTAGCGGAGGTGCGATTAGCTATTACTCCTTAACTACACAATCTGTTTCATCTTTTTATATACCTAGTGTCGAAGAAGACACTTCGAACTTTGTTCTTTTAGGTTCGAACTTATTGATACAGCCTGAGACGTCTAACTCGGCAATATTCGACTCAAACGGCGATGTGGTAAGTATTAATTTTGGTTTGACGTTTCCAGAGCCGGGTAGATTACTTACCCCTCACTTAGGAAACCTTAGTTTAACTCGATTTGCCAATGATATAGCCGTACGTTACGAAATTGAGCGCTATAGGGACGGCAGTGTTCAATCACTCGAAGGCTTGAATTCTACCGATACTGTGTCATTAGACTCTGGGCAAGGTGAATTTGGTGACACGCTAACAATCTATCTTAGTGTCAAAGCGCTAGATGAACAGTTGATAGAATATAGTTATTCCACGCATTTAATTGGGACTAATGGTTTTGTCCTAAACTCTGATTATTCAGACGATGAAAATCCGCCCCTTTTAAGTGCTGGTCAGCTTGATTTGTCAGGCGCGCACATAGCAGATCATTTGTATGTCGAATGGGCTGTAAACGATATATCTACAGATTCACTAGTATATAGTTTTACTGATAAACGATATCCGTATCTGTACGAAGCCAGTAAGCTTGAATACGGAGATGTCATTGAAGCGACTATTTACCTTAAACGCTCAGCAGATTTTTCCAGTCAGCAAGACATTCGTCTTGCCACGCTTGAAGGAGTCTTTGTAGGTGATCTTGGTAATTATATTCCTGTTTTAGATACTGAATACTGGGATGAAAATCTTCATCCGGTAGATGCAAGCGTTAAAGCACGATTGATCAGTAGTACAGAGAACGATGACTTCTACGCGGCAGCAAATTTCACACCAGTTTGGTTTATTAATGATGTTGAGGTTCCAGGAGAAAGCTCTTTTGAGTTTCCGACAAACCCAGAGACAAACATCAGGTTTGGCGACGTAATATCTGTAGAATATTCGTACAGCATAGGGCAGGAGTCCGGTCGTACTGAAACACTTAGGCTCCCCACTATCGAAACAGACTCTGAGCTAACTGAGTTTTCCATTACTCCCGTCGTTGTTGAGGAGGGCGAATCAGTGAGTCTAGATTTGTCCAAGTTCAGCGCTGTTGCGTTGGAAACGCTTGAAGCTCGTTGGTATATAAATGGTGAGCTGGATCGTTTAGTTAAAGATTTTACCTATCCTGGTGAAAAGCTAAGGTATGGTGATTTAATTCGTTTAGAGCTTGCTCCCCTTGTTGCTGAAGACAATGAGGTTCAAGACTCGTTTTCATACGAGGGTGCGAAAGCTTTTGTAGGGCTAAATATCGATAAGTTGAACGGTTCTACTGATGCTTCAAACGCTTTTGTTGACAGTGATGGCGATGGAGTTCCAAACTTTCGCGACTATTTCAGGTTTGATCAGAACTGTTCAGTGGAAGGCGAGGGTCGCCCAGATGATCTAGACTCTGATGGCCTGCCCGACCTGGTGGAACTTACAAGCGCCTATTCAACCAACCCTCATTTGCGAGACTCTGACTCTGATGGGATTAATGACTTTACTGAGAGTGAATTAAACCTCTCCCCAGTTTTACTTGATAGTGATGGCGATGGTTACTCAGATGGTTTTGAGCTCATCTGGGGTAGTGACCCAATTGATGATGCGGACCCATCAATTGGTGATGATAAGGATCATGACGGTCTAACCGATGAGTTAGAATTAGTAAATGGGACACTTGTAAATGGTAGTGACTCCGACAACGATGGACTTGAAGACGGGTTAGAATTGTTACTCGGCACTGAACCTCTTTCCGCTGATTTCGATGGCGATGGTTTATCTGATGGTGTCGAGAAGTATTTGACTTCAACAAACCCTCTTATACCAGATAGTGATGGTGATCAGCTTAGCGATGGTGTCGAAGTTGCTCTTACGCTTACCGACCCGTCAAGCTCTGATACCGATAACGATGGGGTTTTAGATCGTGAAGAGGAGTCTTCACTAGCTATTGACGATAAGACCTTATATCAGGTTTTATACCCTGATGATTTGTTAGCGTACAACAAAAATGCTTCTGAGTCTTTCGTTCCTCAGGGGACGTGTTATGCCACATGGCTAGCCAGAAATAAAGCTGATGAGATCAAAGTGAGCTTTGAACCTCAAATAGACGAATCTAGTAAGCAGGAAGTTTTATTTTTTAACGATACTTGGCCTGAAGTAATTAGATTTCAAGCTGATCAAGGAAGGTTTACCAAGGCAATCGGGAAAGGCGATATAGATGCGAGAATTACCTCCGCTAATTACGCGCGCACCAATAGTAATTTACTCTACTTAGGGTTTAGTGATGGTTCGATTTGGAGTGCTGATCTTACCCAAGCAGAGCCAAGCCTAACTCTTAGTTATCTGCTTCCCGAAAAACAAGCGGTTATTGCCTTAGTTGATCAGGGTGATTTTCTCCTGGCTTCAGTTTCTGCAGACGGCGCTAGTGAGAATATCTTTATGTTTGAAGATGCGGGGGCAGGCCAATCTCCGGTTAATGTGTCACCATTCTCAAGTAATATTCAATTGTCTTCGGCCGTGTGGCAGAACGCCGATAGCGCAGCACTATGGGGCTTTAGGAGTAATAGCAGTGAGTTGGTGCAACTTGTCGTGGATGTTCCTGGTAAGAGTTTGTCACAAACTATTTTTGAATCAGATCAAACACTCGTGTCACCCTTATATGTGAAAGAAGAGGTCGCTGGTTCAAAACTCTATATTTCGAACGGCGTTACCTTTGACACGAATGATTTAAGTTTCGAATATGACAATAGCAGTAATTTTAATCTGGGTATCTATCACCAGGATCATCATATTCAATCTATGAGCGCTAATAATGCATTACGCTTAAGTTATGGCCTTACAGGTGAGTGGAGTCTTGAGCAAAGTTATTACGGTCGTGAGCTTGTTGCTCTAATACCTACCGGGTTTAATGTTTTGGCTCTAACTCAGCCTTCAAATATTGATGAAAGCGGTTCTGCCGGCTTAAGGTTTGATGTGGTTCAAGTTGGAGATTCCGATGACAACGGCTTACCTCAATGGTGGGAGTCCTTATTTGCAGAAGGTACGCTTGCTCAGTTTTCCAACTTCGACCAGCCTGAAGAGTATGACTTTTCAACAGATTTTAATAGCATAATTGCTAGGGATTTTGATTCAGATAGCGAAGATATGGATGATGATGGCCTAAGCAATTCATTGGAACGTAGTCTAGGTAGCTGTGTTGATGTGAGTGATGAATGTCCTACGCCTTCGGACTCGGATCTAGATGGTTTATCGGATTTGTTCGAACAACAATACTCGTTTACCGACAGCCTGGGTATCGAGCATCGAGTCAGCCTGACTTCAGGTGATACCGATGCCGACGGCTTAAGTGACTATGATGAGATTATTACGATAGGCAGCTATCCCGATAACAATGATTCTGATGGCGACCTTATCTGTGATGCTCAAGAACTCGAGTTAACAGGGACAGATTTATTGAATTCAGACTCGGATGGCGATGGCTTAACAGATGGCAGAGAGCTGGGTATCGTTACATTAAATTGTGATGCTCTTTTCAAGGGGGACGTGTTCAGTGATCCTCTCAGTTTCGATTCAGACGAAGACGGCTTAAATGATAGAGAGGAGTTTTTTGCATCGACTGACCCGTTTAACCCTGATTCTGATGGTGACGGCCTTAAAGATGGCCAGGAAGTAATCTTTGGTGGCGACCCGCTTGACAGTATGTCGCGTAATGGAGTCCTGCTAGATGGTGAGATTGATAGTGATAGTGATGGCCTCTCTGACAGCTACGAGCTAAATCATAGCAATTCTAACCCAAATAATGCCGATAGCGACTCAGATGGTTTATCTGACTATGTCGAAGTTACTTTGGTTGGCTCAAACCCTAATAACATAGATACTGATGGTGATTTGATTTGTGATATTTTTGAAGATATTTACGATCAAGATGGTGAGTATCTTCAAACAGACCCTGCACTTAGCGATACTGATTCTGACGAATTAAGTGACGCATTTGAGCTTGGCTTGTCAGGCGATCCTGTATCATGTTCCGAGCTTCCTAATCTAAACCCGGTTTCAGACCCAAGGTTGTCAGACAGTGACGGTGATGGGCTTTCTGACGTTTTAGAGGTCACTTATGTCTATGACAGTTATTCAGACGATTTTCGTTTACGTAAGCCTGACGTAAACCTAACAATAGATCCGTTATTGTTAGATACAGATGGTGACTTGTTGTGTGATTTCATAGAACTTGGAGTCAGTAATCCTGCTGAAAGTGATACTGACTTCGATGGCCTGAATGATGCTACTGAACTAGGTCTTGAGTTAAGCGAAGTTCTCTGTACTCCCATTTCAATAGCAGATCAGTTAACTAGTCCTGTACTCAGCGATAGTGATAACGACGGTCTAAGCGATGGGCAGGAGATTTTGATTACGGGAACAGATCCTCTTGATACTGACTCAGATGATGATGGTATAAGAGATGGTGACGAAGATCGTGATGGCGACGGTTTGAGCGACTATGTTGAGCTTAATCTTTCCTTCACTCTTTTCGATACTGTTGATAGCGATGGCAATGAAGTTAATGATGCCCTTGATGATCAAGATGGTGATGGCTTAAGCAATATCGAAGAGTTGGGTTATGGGACGTGCATTGCCTATCAGGCTGTATCATGCCCAAGTCCAGAGGATAGCGATCAAGATGGTGTTTCAGACTTTGATGAAATTAATCGAGCTGATCAGGAAGGCACAGACCCCCTTGGTTCAGATACAGATGGCGACGAGCTTACTGATAGCGAAGAGCTAGCTATAGGTACCAATCCTCTCTTAGCAGACTCTGATCTTGATGGGATCGATGACAATGAAGAACTTACGTTATCGTTAACTGACCCACTAAATCCAGATACTGACAATGATTTTCTAGCGGATGGGCAGGATGATAGCCCCTTGCAGCCTGATAGCGACAACGATTCGTTATTAGATGGCATTGAGGTTCATATTTTAGGCACCTCGCCTGACAATAACGATAGTGATGTTGATGGGCTTAAAGATGGAGATGAAGTATGGGTCTATGGTTTCGGTCTTGATGAGTTAACGTTGCTCAAGACTGGTCGTGATCTCGATATAGACCTTAATTCAAAGAGTGGTGTTACTGGTTGGAATCCGCCTTCCAATAGCTTCGAGGGTGCTGCCTACGAATATCTCGTTACAGACGTCGCGAGAATTGTAGTCAATGATGCTGGCACTTCGCTAAACGAGCCATTTGTTGCTGAAGGTGATGAGCTTGATGCGGGTGTTGAGGTTATCGGTAAAATTCATATTCGATATATCTCTAATCCTTCTCTAGCGGATAGTGATGGTGACGGGCTTACTGATTATACCGAGCTCATGCTGATTGAGAAAACCTATGGTGATACCCGTTTTGATATTAATCCGCTCGATATCAATACAAGTTACCAGGAGCTGGAATCCAACGAAGAAAACTTTAAAGTATCTGACCCTTTAAGGGCTGATACCGATGGGGATGGCCTTAGTGATGGCGATGAAGACATAGATGATGATCTGTATGTCAACGACTTAGATCAAAATAATGAAGATTCTTCAGTTATTGTTGCAGATACTGATTTTGATGGATTGCCGGATGGTATTGAAGTGCTGCTTACCCAAAGTAATCCTGCTAAGAACGATACAGATGGAGATGGCTTGTTTGATGGCAATCAAAATAATGACACCGAATCTCGTTATGAAGTTATTTATGATTCCGCAAACCCTCCGAGATTAATTGAGAGCACAGCCTCTTGTAATGCTGATGAATATCGACTTAGTAACATAGGAAACAGTGAATATTGCGTTCAACTTTCATATATATCAGACCCGTCAAAGATAGATAGTGATGCAGACGGCGTACCTGATCGGTACGTCACGGAAAGCTCGAAAGAGATGTTTGATCATTTTCCACTTGATAGGAGTTGTCATAGATTAACTGATGGCGTAATTGATAATGATGATCCTTCTGACAGGAAGTGCTATTCCGCGTGGATGGCGGGGCAGGCCTCTATCGACCAAGTTCGCAATGGCAGCTGGGATGATATAAGTGCAGGGAGTCAAAATGTCGTAACGTTTTCCGGTAAAGGCTGGGATAGAATCATCAGATATCGAATGGGGGCTTCTGAAGATACATCGTATTATCTCCCGCATACACCGGTAAGTGGTGATGTAGTAACCGCGCTTTCAGGAAGCTTACAAAGGTTATATTTTGCAGATGACGAAGGAGCTATTTATTATCAAAATCTTGAAAGTGACAGCCCCTTGGTTCCGTTTGTTCAGCTCGCTGCTGAAGATTCAGATGTTGTACATATAAGTGGATTGGGCGATAACTTGTTTGTTTTCACGCGAAACTCCACCGCTTTAGAAGAGCGCTACAAATTGATTATGTTTGATGCTGCTGGCGCGCTGCTTGGTAGTATTGTGGACATCGAATATGATGTTTTGCCAGACAGTATTAAATTAGCCTGTCGCAATGACAGCTGCACTACTTTGGTTGATATTCTTGCAGTTGTTCGTGTAGATAATCATCCAAACAATGAAGTACTTTCAATGACCTTGGACTTATCGACGTTTGGTATTGCCTCTGATGAAATATCCACTATTTTTGAATCATCAGAGAAACCGCTTAGCGGGCCCATTCAGTTATCTGAAAATGGTGAATTGATCTACTTCGGATCTGGGCATCAACTTACTCTGGCTTCACTAGAGGTGCCGGTGGCAGGCAGTTTGTTGCATAAATCATACGGTTTAGCTGAATACTCGACGTTTTATGATCTTCATGAAGAAAACCAGCACTTCATTGCTATCGTTGACGATCCTAGTTCTTTATTTAACTCTCAAGAAACGCGGGCAGTCTATATCGAGGACAATAAGCCTACAGATGATGGCGAACCAACAAAGTATCTGATACAGCAAGCCACAGAAGATGAGCTAATGATGAAAGTCTTGCCGCAACAAGTCGCAGGCCAGAGTGACTTTGCGTTATTAAGTGTGTATGACTCGCTCGTCGATATAATGCCTATCGGTGTGACGGATCAAGATTCAGACGGGATGCCGGGAATATTCGAGATGCTTTACGGCTTGGATGATAGTGACCCAAGCGATAAGTTCAAAGACTTGGATAAGGATAATTTAACAAATATCGAAGAGTATCTGTTAAATACTAAACCTGACAATTCGGACTCTAATGATAATGGGGTTTCAGATTTTCAGGAAGCGTATTTGAATTAAAGATGAAGGCTAAGGGTGATTATGTTCCGCTCTTAGCCTTATGGTAAGTAGCCGTTTTTGGCTTGCCTAGCTTAGTTGTTTGAAAGCGCGATATCTAATTAAAGTGATGCAGTGCAGAGCTCGGAATATCAGTGATAATACTATGAACGCCCATTGCTTTTAGGGTTTCCATTCTTTCAATACTATTCACCGTCCAACATGATACCTCAAGCCCATAAGATTTTGCGTTTCTCAATAAGGTTGGGCTAATCAACCTGTTGTTGATGACCAGTAGCTTGCAATCGAGCGATACAGCGGTCTTCAATGGCCTGCGATACCGGTATTCTGCGACATAGCCGGTGTCTATTTCTGGCGATAATCGGTTTATTTCATGTAGAATCCAGCGGCTGGCAGAAGTAACCGTTGCCTTATCATAAAGATTATTGCTGCGAAAAAAATCTTGTAATCGCTTTACAATTAGTTTCAATACATGCCGATGATCGTTCTTTACTTCAAATTGCCAGCTTCGAGTATTTGGTACGCTATCTACCACTTCTTGTAGGTGTGGAATGTAACAGGGAGAGTGCCAGCCTGGTGTATTATGTCGGGAATCAACTTTGCTTAGAAAAGAATAGGGATAATGAGCTATCTTGCCTTGCAGGTTGCTTGTGCGTGACAAATTTCGGTCGTGATAGACTACCAACTCTCCATCTGAAGATAATTGAATGTCTAACTCGAAATCCAAACAGCCATTTGATTGAGCATGAATAAAGCCCGTTACAGTGTTTTCCGGCGCTTCGTTCCGAGCACCTCTATGTCCGATAATTATCATTTATGACGTCCGTTCTAAAACTAAGTGCTATATATTACTAGCTTCGTGTTTCGCTTTGATGAACAGGGTGTGAGGTATATAAATCAAATCACTGACCTTTCTGATCAGGTGCTCTTCATAACGATCAATATCGCTATCAGCGTAAGCAATTTTCCACATCGCAAGAATTAAGCGATATTTTGAGTCGCTATCAAACTTTTTATTTATAAGGTCGGTATGTTCCCAAAGCGAGGTGGCAGAGCGAGATAGTTCGCGCGCTTCACGGATTAAAGCGTCAGTGTCACTGATTGAAAGCTGAAACGCAGATGCACAATGCTCTTGAAGTACCAGCCACTCAGACTCGGTTTGTTTATGGTCCGCATTAATAACCTCAATTAATAATGCGGTAGCAACTGTAGAAATGTCAGTTTCAGATAGTGCTTGGTCTTGATTTGATTGTGTTATTTTGGCAATTAAACGCTGAATCATTCTGGGTGGTCTCTGAGCAAGCCTTCTAAGGCTACTTGGTCAATAGCAAATTTTCTGATGCCTTCAGCTAGTTTTTCAGTTGCCATTGGAGATTGGTTCATATTCCAGCGAAAGCTTGCTTGATCAGTTACTAAACCTTGTGTCGAAGTCGAATTTGGTACAATCAGCTTTCGTTCGAGGCTACCATTGTCACAAGATAGTTGTTTCAGTAGTTCCGGGCTAATGGTAAGCCGGTCACAGCCAGCTAGTTGCTCAATTTCATCAGTATTTCTAAAGCTTGCACCCATTACAACAGTGCTAAAGCCGTGTTGTTTATAATAATTATAAATTTCTGAAACCGAAATGACGCCAGGGTCTTCATGCGGAAGATATTGGTCTTTGTCGGTGTTTGCTTTATACCAGTCAAGTATGCGACCTACGAAGGGTGAAATTAAGAAGGCGCCAGACTCTGCAGCTGCTTTAGCTTGCACAAAGTCAAACAATAAGGTTAAGTTGCAATTGATGCCTTCTTTCTCCAGCTGCTCAGCCGCTTTAATTCCTTCCCATGTGGAGGCTATCTTGATAAGAATTCTACTCTTACTAACGCCGCTATCCTCATAAAGTTGAATCAAGGACTTAGCTTTGGCTACTGTGGCAGGGGTATCAAAGGAAAGGCGAGCATCTACTTCAGTGGAAACTCTGCCTGGAACGACTTTTGATATTTCGGTACCAATTGATACTGCTAGGTGGTCGCATGCCAAAGAAAGCTGCTCTTGGTCACTCTTGCCCTGGCTAGATCCATAGTTAATTGCGTTGTCAATTAAGGGGCGGTATTGAGGGAGGGGGGCAGCCTTAAGTATTAATGATGGGTTAGTTGTTGCGTCTTGTGGCTGCCATTTTTTTATCGCGTCAATGTCACCTGTATCTGCGACTACGGTAGTGTACTGTCTTAACTGTTCTAATTTACTTGCCATTGATTTCTGATTTCCTTTTTGTATTCCATATCTATAAACGATAGCAGCTTTTTAGCTTAAGAATATGACAATCCCAATCATTTTTCAGGCACAAGAGAAAGCGCCTGTTCTAGCGTTTTAAGATCGGCTCCATCTTTGTATGCGTTTTCACTTAAATACCGGCGAAATTGTTTGCCACCGGATTGTCCATGAAAGAGGCCTAATAAATGGCGAGTAATGTAATGAAGCTTTTGACCCCCTTTAAGCTGTGTTTCAATGTAAGGCATCATGTCGTGAATAATGTCGTGACGGCTTTTACCATGGGGTTTTGCTCCAAACAATTGTTCGTCGACGCTAGAAAGTAACCATGGGTGCTGGTAGGCTTCGCGTCCAACCATTACTCCATCAACTAGCTTAAGGTGTTGCTTGCACGAATCGATAGACTTTATTCCGCCGTTAATAATGATTTCAAGGTCCTTAAATTCCTTTTTTAGGCGATAGACATATTCATACTTTAGAGGTGGGATTTCTCTGTTTTCTTTTGGACTTAAGCCATCAAGAATGGCGATACGCGCATGAACGATAAAAGTTTTACATCCGTCCTCAGCGATTTTCGATACGAAATCACGAACAAACTCATAGCTATCATGTTCATCTATTCCAATTCGATGCTTAACAGTGATCGGGATGTCTACAGTATTTTTCATCGCAGAAATACATTGCTTAACGAGGTCAGCGTGAGCCATTAAGCAAGCGCCAATCATGTTATTTTGCACTCTGTCGCTTGGGCAGCCAACGTTTAAATTGATCTCGTCATAGCCAAATTGAGCGGCAATTTCTGCGCATCGTGATAACTCGGACGGCTTACTCCCACCAAGCTGAAGTGCAATAGGGTGTTCTTCATTGTTATACCTGAGAAATCGATCAGCACCCCCATGGATAATTGCGCCAGTAGTCACCATTTCGGTATAAAGAAGGGTATGTTTTGAAAGTAGGCGTGCCATATAGCGATAGTGGCGATCAGTCCAATCCATCATCGGGGCGACTGAAAACTTGCGGCTAGGCTCAATAGCTGGTGAACTATTTTTCTGTGATGGCTCTGAGTTGTTAATCATAAGGGTCGAAAAGAAGAAATTTGGAATCTACGGTTAATTAAACCAAGTTTAACACACTCTAAGTCACTAATTTTTATTAGTTGTTTGATAAATCTTTAAAGAAATGTGTTCAATATCATGATTGTTGCTTTGATATACACGTATAATTATCGTCATTGCCTTAAGGGTTTGTATTCTTTCTTCTCAATAGTTCGATCATAGCCGCGCATCTAAAGGACTAAAATATTCATGCTCGCCCGCTCTTATAAAACTTTATCTGTCATATCTCTAAGTTTCATTTTAATTGCTTGTGGTAGGCAGGATGATTTGATAATTCCCGCCGAAGTTGAACCCGAGCCTAGTCCTTATTGTTTGGAAGATTCTCCTTACGAGACACCAGTGTTGCTCGATAGTGTATCGTTTTCTGGTCTTCCATTTAGCTTTGATTATAGGCAGTTTGATTATCAGTTTAATTTAGAGCATTTGTCAGACATTACTACGCTAGGCTTTGCTCAGGTTGAACAGTTCTTCGCTCCAAACGTTTTGCCTGAGTTAACTCAAGCAGATTCTCTCGGTGAAACTGTACTTTCTACACTTCAGTTTGAAAGGCTTGATCAGGCGGCTATTGAGGTTCGCGAATTTGGTGTAATCGTTGAGCATTCTCATAATAATGACACGAGGCAGTTTGATGTTGATCTTTCAGAAAACACTTCGTTAGTCGATATTACTCTTAAACCTGGCAAAAACGAGATTTCGTTAGAAGTTACGGCGTCCTTACAGATGCCGTATTCAGGGCTTGAGTGCGAATTAGACGAGAGGTTACGAAATCTCGTACTGCTAGATGACGGGGGCGAAAGTACCGAAGAAACACAGAACGCTGTATTAGAGCTCCAAGGAATGCGGCGGAATGTAGAACAGGTTTTAACTTATAATTTCGTAATATTTCGAGATGAAGCTGATGAGCTTGAAATTACCGACTTTGCTAATCCTCTAGCTCTGTTTGATGAAAATTCACTTGAATCGAATAATCTTTCACTATCAGGTGATTATTTGGTACTTGGTTCGCCAAAGGAAGATAGTTCTTCAGCCGGTGAATTTACTGCTCTTCAGATACAGAATGACCTTGACGGCTCGATTGTCAATGAATTCTCAGAGGACTCTGGCGCTGTTTATATCTATGAAAGAAATGCAAACGATTCTTGGGAGTTAGTCTGGATGTTGAAGGCTCCAAATGCTGAGCCAGGCGATAAATTTGGTCAATCTGTGTTTGTGGACGGCGAGCTATTGGTAGTTTCTGCCCCTGGTGAAGATAGCTCTGCGCAAGATGTGTACACTAACTATACTGCAGAAGGGGACTATTCAAGTGCGCTCTCTCAAGAACTTGAAAATGCCAGCGCTAGCAATCTTTCTCCTGAATCTGGCGCAGTCTACCTTTATGTGCTGCAGCGAGATGGAAGTTGGGCACTTCACTCTTATATCAAAGCAAAGGAAAATGTTCGAGGTGCCTCCGGTTTCGACAAAGGGTTTGGTGAGCAAATTGCGTTAAGCGCTCGGTTAAGTTCATCTGGGCAGTATATTGGTCATAGCCTAGCTATTGCTGCACCAAAAGAAGATAGCCTGAATGGCATCTTTTCCGACACGCAAGCCATTAACTCAGGTGCAGTTTATATGTATTCGCTGAATCTCAGTCAGGGCAATTTCTTGCAATATATCGAGACGTTAAAAGCTTTAGAACCCGTTGCGGGAGATCGCTTTGGTAGTGCTATTTCTTTAACACCTGACGGCCAAGTATTTGTATCAGCTCCTTATGAACAAAGTAATGACCGTGTGATAAATAATTCGCCCTCGCCAGAGTCATATGAGCCTGTACTAAGTAGGTCAAATTCCGGCGCTGTGTTTGCTTTTAGCGCTATAAATAGTAATCAGGTGGGATTTCACGAATTGCGTTCAATTATAAAGGCATCGAATGCAGATTCTGGTGATCTATTTGGTAGCTCAATTGCTTCGAATGAAAACTATCTGGTTGTTTCTGCATCCCATGAGGACGGCGCAAGTACCGGGTTCAATCGCGATATGTCGAATAACGATTCAAGCGATTCTGGAGCCGTTTACGCATTTAAAAGAGATGCTGCCAGTGGAAACTTTTCTCAGGACCTCTATATAAAAGCTCCCGTAAATGAACCGTTTTCGAGCTTTGGCAACGCAGTAGCGCTATATGATAACGACCTGGTTGTCTCGCACTCACTGTTCGATGAAGGGGGTTCTGAAGATAAGGGTATCACTTACATCTATGCTCGGGATCATGAAGATAAGACCTGGTCTAAACTGCTGGAATTAAGCAGTCCTGGAGTTGTTGAATATGGAAGCACGATTGCGCTTGAGGGAAATAAGGTGGTTGCCACAACCAAAACAGCAGGACAACCTTTGTTTTTGGTAAAATAAACTCAGTGTTTTAGAGGGCTTATATTGAGAGTATGCCGCTAACAGTTCTTTTGCCGTCAGTAACCAGTAATTTTGTAATGCTGTTTTCCTTCATGATCGTTTCAGCCGTAAAGAGCATTTCTCCCTCGTCAATGGTTATTGGGTCTGTGGTCATTATATCTTTTGCTTTTTGGGTGTGAATGTCACCACCTTTTACCAAAGAACGGCGCAAGTCTCCGTCAGTGATTACGCCAAGAAGCGCTTTGTTTTCATCGATAACAACTGCAATACCCTGAAGCGATTGAGTCATTGTAATGATAACTTCATCAACAGGTGTTTCAGGGCTTACAAAAGGTAGGTCTTGAGCAAGCATTTCGTCACGCACCTTGGTCAGTAGCTGTCTACCCAAGCTTCCTCCAGGGTGAAAGGCTGCAAAGTGCTCAGGTTGAAAGTTTCTTTCTTTCATTAGTGAAACAGCAAGTGCGTCGCCCAAAGCTAGTGTCACCGTTGTCGATGTGGTAGGAGCCAAATTATTTGGGCATGACTCCTTTTCGACAAAAATATTCAAGTAGACGTCTGAATTTTTTGCTAGCGTGCTATCAGGGGCGTTAGCAATCGAAATAATTTTGTTTCCGAAGCGCCGAAGGCTAGGGATGAGTTTGATCACTTCTTCGGTTTCGCCGCTATTCGAGATAAGCAAGATGATATCGCTAGGGCGGATCATCCCTAAGTCACCATGAAACGCTTCGGCGGGGTGAATAAAAAAACTAGGTGTGCCGGTAGAAGCGAGTGTAGCTGCGACTTTTTTGCCAATATGGCCGGATTTCCCCATGCCTGAAACTATTAGGCGTCCTTCAGATTTCATTATCAATGATATGGCAGATGAAAAACTGTTATCAAGAGAGTTTGCGAGATTTGAAATAGCGGAGGACGCTTCGTTTAAGCTGCTAATCGCAGTTTCATTAATATCAGACATTTACACCTACCTAGTAAAGCGGGGTTATAAGGGCTTGGGAGTGGGTGATACAAACGATACCACTAATTATGTCTGTATTATAAACGGTTTTACAAAGAGTAAAATGGCTTTTGTCTTAAATGAAATTTAGGTGCAACAGGTTTAACTTGGGTGGGTGTTGGCAGCGCAATGTGATTGAGGTGCGCTGCCAAAAGAAGGTGCAGGTTAAAAATTGTATCGCAGGCCAATATTACCTAGAATCAGTTCTTTATCTTCTATTAAGGGGCTGGTTTCTATTTCGCCTGAAAATTTCTCTATGGCAAGGTAGCCCGTCGCGGTTAGTTTGTCAGATATGCTGTATTCGACGGTAAGGTCGAACCCGACATGTCCACTATTTCCAGGCTCATATTGAGGTCTGGTAATAGTTTGATAATAATCGATATTGGCGTCATCTTCGCCAGCACCATATTTTTCAATAACATAACTTTCCGCCGCCTCATTTTCAGCTTCGGTAACTTGGTAGTAGTAAGTGTTATACTTGTTGCCATAATGTTTTATAAACATACGTGGAATAATTGACCAATTACCAGTATCAGGGAAGGGGCGCGACCAGCTGATCGAAGATCTAGGGCCAGAGTAGGTGCTTACAACATCATGAAAAGCTTTGATTTCAACTAAGCCCACACGAGAGAAAAAGCGAAAAATAAAGCCAGCCTCGTAAGCTCTATCTCTATTTTCATCAATGCCCCAGTACAACTCTTCCATATCAGCGCTAATATTCTCAAGATCCAAAAATGTTCGTCCCGATGTTACCGCAAGGCCAAACATAATACGCTTATGCCTGAATAACTCGAAGCCAACTAGTGGCTCATCATGATTGTTATAGCCGAACAAATTTCCCCACTGAAAACTGAAAGTCGGTAAAAAGGAGTAGGTGCCATCATGTCCTATATAGGGTGCCGACCCAAATGTAATGCCGGGGCCGATAGAAAGATGGTCTTCATAGACTGGAACCGGCTCTTGTACCCTTGCTTGAGTTGCGGACGAGCAAAGCACCAAAGACAGTGTTATTGCAGCCAATGATAAGAGTTTACGAGAGTTGAATTCCATAGTGATAAATTACCTGGGTAGTTCCATGTGTGATTAATTACTTAATTTCCAAGCGTTCAGAGAATGCTGAGTCCTTGAATATTTCTGTATTCTATATCTTATTGAATTTAAACGATGAGATCTGGATAACATCATTCGTGATATTTCTGAATAATGCTAACCCTTATTAGCCGGCTAGGTCATATTGAGTGAGGTTATTGCTTTCGATCATGATGCGAACTTTCTCAATATAACGCTCAGCTTGTTCGGAGTAAGGGGAAAGTCCGGGCAGTAGATCTAGGCTGCTCATGTCTTGCTTGCTTGTGCTGCTGAACTTAGCGCGTAGTTTCCTGAATTCATCATATGCCGAGAAGCTATTTAGGTTCATCAGATAGGCCCTGATGGATTCATTTATAGTCTCGAATTGAGCTACCTCATGTTGTTGGTTCTCATTCCTGAATTTAGGTACAAGACCGCATCCTTTTTTAAAGCACCAGTGGCCAAATAGGTTGTTTCCTTGCTTAGCGAAACGACTGGTCCCCCAGCCAGACTCAATGGCCGCTTGTGCCAGTACCATAGAAGCAGGGACGGTATCAACACGCTCTAGCAGTCTGCCAAGTGTCTGACTTGGGTTGGTAGTTGGCACAACCTTGTATTTCATTGCAAGCGCTTTAAGCCAATTTCTGTCGTATTGGTTCAGGCTGGCGGCACCATTTTTTTTTATGGAAGTGCTCATAGCTTGTATTGCAGTTCTGAGGCGAAGTATGTGAAGGTTTTCGTCCTTAACCATTGGCAATAAATATTCAAAAAAAGACTGCTTCTTCTCACTTATATTCTGAATAACTGAAAAGTCAGGAAGCGGGACGGACAGACTGCTATCGGCCTTGTTTTCAATCTTGGGTAGCATATTTTTGGGACTGTGATAGAACCATATGCTTGCCCAAATAATAGACAGTAAGCAGAGGGTAACGGGGTAGTTAATGCTGACGAGGCGTGAAATTAAACTCATTAAAGTTTCAGGGCGCAAATGTTTAAGTAAAGTAATTTTACTTATATTACACAGACAGCACCCTGAAAGAAAATATATCGTTCGTTTAAAACTGATCTAGAAACTGCTCGTAACCCCGGCTACTAAGTTGCTGCTTGGGAATGAATTCCAACGCGGCGGAATTAATACAGTATCTTAAACCAGTTGGCGCTGGGCCATCATCAAAGACATGCCCAAGATGTGAGTCTGCAAATTTACTACGAACCTCGGTGCGAGACATAAATAAACGAAAATCTTTCTTTTCAACTATATATTCTTCTATTAACGGTTTAGTAAAGCTCGGCCATCCTGTGCCAGAATCAAACTTATCTCTCGATGAGAATAGGGGTTCTCCACTGACGATATCGACATAGATACCTTCACGTTTCTCATCCCAGTACTCGTTATCGAATGATCTTTCCGTCCCTTCTTTTTGGGTAACTTTGTATTGAAGGTCGCTGAGCTTCTCACGTATCTTGGTATCGCTTGGTTTGCTGTATTGATTAGTCTGTTTGTTTTCGCTCATAGCTTTCCTCTCAAGATTTTCCTTTGTCCAAACTGTTTCCAGATACTGATCTCTACCTGAATTGTAGCGGTAATATTTATATCTTATTGGGTTTCTTTTGAAGTAGTCCTGATGGTAGTCTTCGGCAGGCCAGAACTTACCAGCTTCTATAATTTCTGTCGTAATGGGTTTATCAAATATGCCGCTGCTCTGAAGGGATGCTTTAGAAGAAGCAGCTAAGTTCATTTGCTCACGGTCCAAATAGAAGATTACGGGTCTATATTGCTTTCCTCTATCAACAAACTGTCCGTCAGAGTCTGTTGGGTTAATATGTTTCCAGTAAACATCAAGTAGGGACTGATAATTTGTGACTTTAGGGTCAAATTTTACTAGAACCGCTTCGACATGGCCGGTTTTGCCTGAGGCTACTTGCTTGTATGCGGGTGACTGTTCACTACCTCCGATATAGCCCGACGTGGCGGAAAGTACTCCTTTATGCTTTTCAAAGTCTGCTTCGGTACACCAGAAGCAGCCGCCGGCAAAAATCGCCGTGTCGCTCGCTGAGACAATGGCGCCTTTACTCATGGTGGATGCCCCAGGCTCTTGTGCTGCTTGGGTGATTGCGCTCAGATAGGTAATAATACTAAGCAAACTGACGATCCAAAGTGTTTTTTTCATAAATTCCTACTCTATCGGGATTCTTTTAAGCAACTGTAGAACTTAGGACAAGAGGTTTGCAGAAAGGTTCCAAATCCGTTTTAGATATTTTCTCTTAGTCAGGCCTGTTTTTATCTGAGGGCTAATTTTAGGGAGGTGAATAAATCACTAAACATCCTTTAGAATCCGAAGTTTAGGTCTATACTGCTATTTTATTGACGATAATAATTAATTGAGCCTTACCAGATATGTATAAGTTTCTTTTGAATCTCCGTTTAAAGTATAAGTTTTGGTTGTTAAACGGGGTTTCATTTACCATTGTTTGTTTAATGGTTGCTGCCTCCATTGCAATAAATCATTCTTTCATCTTGGATGAAAGTCGTGAGGACAATGCTGATATTGTCGATAGCTTACTATCTATTTCAAAAGAGTTGGACCCACTAGAGTACCGGGCATTGACAGCAGCTAGTAATAACCTGATTTACCGTGAGTCAGGTCAGCAAGATTATTTTACTGGTAAAAATGTTCACAATTCAATTTCAAGTGAGTCTATCGACAAGGCGCTCGATGCAAAAGAATTGCTTGTTACCTTTGGTGGTGGATGGCTCGATGAGTTCCCTGCCGTGACTCTTACAAAAGCGAGTCTTGACAATGGCGCAATCATTGCGCGTGTAGCCGTTAAACCTTCTTTGATACAAATGTTTAAAGCTCAAGCGCTCAATTTTGCCTCCGTCGTATTTGTCTTGATGTTAGTTCTTTTAGTCTGCTCACAGATTTTGATTACCTTCTTTGAACGTCATATTGATAATCTAAAATCAGTTATGAGACATGTTAGGAAGAATGGTGACTTAACTGCAAGAGTAGAAATAGATTGTCTTGATGAAGTGGGCGACATGGCTGAGGCTTTTAATGCCATGCAAGATAATTATCAAAGTACCGTTAAAGTGCTTATGGATACTGCTGGATCGCTGCATCAATCTGCTGCAAGCCTTCAGGAGAATGCAAATCGAACCGAGCGGGATATGTCTGAGCAACAGCAGGAAACTGCGGCAATTCTAGAGTCAATTGCGCAATTAACAATTGCCGCACAGGAAGTGGCCAGCAGCGCTTCAGAGATGCATGAAGTTAGTTCGTCTGCGGCTGATCTCACTGCTTCGGGCGAGCTAGAAGTCCAACAAGCCAAGGATGTTACACATACGCTAAGTCAGGAGATCGACCAAGTTTCGACTTTGATATCAACCTTGCAAGATGATACGAAGAGAATAGATTCTACAACAAGCGAGATACAGGTAATCTCTGAACAGACTAATCTTTTGGCGCTCAATGCTGCAATTGAAGCTGCAAGAGCAGGAGAGTCTGGTCGTGGCTTTGCGGTGGTTGCAGATGAGGTTCGTTCGCTCGCTCAACATGCACATGAGTCGAGCGAGAAGATACAGCAGCTTGTAAATGCAATTCGAAGTGTAACCAGCGATATTATTCGGGTAATGGATCAAGGTACCTCGACAGCAAACAACAGCGTTGAGAGCTCGGAGCGTACGGTTGCTTTATTCTCTGATATTCGCTCCCTAAGTGATCGTATCAATCGCAGTAATCTTGTCGTGGCGTCTGCCGCTGAAGAGCAGAGCCAAACAAGTCTCGCTGTGAGCAATGGCCTAGAGGAAGTCAAAAAAGGAGCCGACCACGTTCTACTTAATGCAATGAGTGTTAGCGAAGACTCAAAGAGGATAGCTGATCTTGCTAATCAGCTTGAAAGCATCGTCGGAAAACTGCAAGTATAAGCTTAAGGTTCTTTCACTTCTTCACGGGCAAATCGCCCGATCTCACGGTCAGTAATTATTGGCGCGCTATCTATAGCAATCGAGATTGTGAACATGCTCGCGACAACAACTGATGCTGGTAATGCTATTAAAAACCAAGGCCAAAACTGCTTATACCAGGCAGTTTGAGGTTTATTATTTGTATCGTTCATATTGTTATATTCCATCTCTGGGTAGGTATTGTGATTACGGTGCTATCTTGGGCTGAAGAATCGAGAACTTTCTTGAACCTTATATATATCATCCTCAATCTTGGTAGAGATTGTAAACTCAAGAGTTTCAATAGGTTTATCTAAAGACGCTACGGGGCTTGCAACGGTTACGGTAACATTGCCAACTTCGCCTGGTGCTATTTTTTGCACTTCATTGTAAGAAACCTTTGCGCCGTCAATTCCGGACACATCAATTTGATATGTTTGCGCATTCTTACTTTTATTCATCACCTTAAAGTTATAGACGTTTTCAATATTAGACGCGTCGATAACGCGGTATAGTGCACCACGATCTCTGAGTACATCAACTGCTAGCGGTGAACGCATTGCAATGGCAATAACAAAGGCAACAAATAAAGCAACTAACAAAATAGCATAAGCGACAATTCGCGGCCTAAGAATCTTAGTTTTTTCGTGATGTAAGGAATGTTCAGTGGTGTAGCGAATCAAACCTTGAGGTTTCGAGACTTTTTCCATTACCTGGTCACATACATCCACACAAGCTGCGCAGCCAATGCACTCATACTGTAAGCCTTCGCGAATATCGATGCCAGTAGGGCAGACCTGCACACATAAAGAGCAGTCAACACAGTCACCTGCCTGGTCGGCCATTTCCTTTCTTTTTTTACCCTTAACTCTTGGCTCGCCACGGTCATCGTCGTAGGAGACAATCAGAGTGTCCTTATCGAACATGGCGCTTTGGAAGCGTGCATAAGGGCACATATATAAGCATACCTGTTCTCTGAGGTAGCCAGAGTTTCCATAAGTCGCAAAACCATAAAATAGGATCCAGAAAGTTTCCCAGGGCCCAAGAGTGTAGGTGCCAGACAGCGTTGTCCACAAAGACGCTGATAACTCGCGTATAGGTGTAAAATATCCGACCAAGGTAAAACCGGTCCATAATGAGAACAGGAGCCATACAAGCTGCTTGGTCCCCCGTTTGCGAATTTTTTCAGCATTCCAGGGCATCTTTTCCAGCTTAAGCTGTGCGCCTCGGTCACCCTCAATAATGCGTTCCATCCAAACGAAGGCTTCAGTCCAGACGGTCTGGGGGCAGGCATAACCGCACCATAAGCGGCCAGCCAAGGCTGTAAAAAAGAATAGGCTGAGCGCAGCCATGATTAATAGCCAAGCTAGAAAGAAAAAGTCTTGAGGCCAAAACGTTAGCCAAAAAATATGAAACTGGCGCTCCGGTAAATCGAACAAAATTGCTTGATGTCCATCCCATGTAAACCAGGCTGCAAAATAGTAAAGCCCGAGCAGTGTAAACATCATTGCTTTGCGAAGCGATTGGAAAACACCTTTTACTTCACGGGTGTGTACCTTTTCATGACTTGCATACAAGTTGCTGTCGGAAGACTTGAAGCGATGTGCAATTTTGTTTTCAATATCCATTAATTAACACCAATGTAAACAGATAGAACTAGATGCCTGCAGGCCTAGGAGCAGCTGCAAGTTGTTTTTGTCTTGAGCCGACTAGTCAGCTTCCTCATCGTAATGTTCTGACAAGGATTTTTGTCGTTTGGCAAGAGGTAGGGCCAATAAGACACAGCTCAAAGCTGTGCAGCTAAAACCAAACACCCAAAAGAGGAAAAAGCCTAATGTATATAGAGCATTTGGGCTAAACTCTACAGGGAAAGTCGCGATACTTGATAACTCTATCGGATCAAATGCTGCGAAGAAAAGCATTGTTGCCAGTGCTGCGCATAAAAAAGACACCCAAGCCATAACACCAAATGAGCGCCAGAAAACTTTCGACTGTAATTCTTCCTCGGGAACAATCGTGCGTAGTTGCGATATGATAATTCGAATCATCATTGACCTCGGATCATTATAAATATTGGTGTAATTCAGCGCCTATATAAATGATTGGGCGCTGAATTACACCTTGATGACAAAGTTATAGAGACAAAATATAAGCTGATAGAACTTTAGCTTCTTGCTCACTAAACAAATGTCTGTGCGACGGCATGTTGCCGTTACGTCCATTGGCTATCGTGGCGTCAATATCTCTTAACAGTCCGCCATATAACCAAATATTGTCAGTAAGGTTGGGCGCACCAAGCAGCTGGTTGCCTTTACCGTCAATGCCATGGCAAGCAGCGCATTGCATATCAAAGCTTGCCTTGCCTTGTTCTGCTTTGGTCGCGTCAGTGGACTGATTGCTTAAGCTAAGCACGTACTGAGTAAGGTCAGATCTTTGCGTGTCATCTAAAATTGCGCCGAAAGCAGGCATCACGCCTTGACGGCCATTTAGAATTGACTGCGAAATCAAATCTGAACTATTTCCGTATAGCCAGTCATCATCTGCAAGATTCGGAAAGCCTTTTGAGCCTTTAGCATCGGAACCATGGCATTGCGAACAGTTATTGTCAAACAAGCGTGAAGCAGTTTTCATTGCTTCAGTATTTGCTTGAAGTTCTTCAGCTGTTTTGCCCTCAAATTGAGAAAAGAAGGCAGCGCGGTCCGCTCTATTCTTTTCCATTTGGGCGTCTAACTGATTAAGTTGAGTCCAACCTAATGAACCTTCGTTATTACCTAGTGCAGGGTAAAGGTACATGTAAATTGCTGCAAAAATAGTTGTCAGAATAAACATGTTAAACCACCACTTTGGTAGTGGGTGATTCAGTTCGGATATACCGTCCCATTCATGTCCGGTAGACTCGACCTCACCGCTCTCATCCGACTTCTTTGAAGAAGTCGCGAACAGTAGCCACATGACACCAACTAGGTTGCCGATGACCAATACACTGATGAAAATACTCCATCCTGTACTCATAATTAGGCCTCACTTTTTTCTTTGTTATTGCAAGTATTCGTTGCAGTGTTATCCAAGGGAAGATTTGCCATTTCCTCGAACGCTTCTTTACGCTTGCCACTCCAGCTCCAGAAGCAAATTCCGATGAACGTAAGCAAAAGCATGCCGGTCATTAAACCGCTTAGTGTGTGCTGTAATTCGCCCATGCTTATCTCCCGTTGTTTGCAGTGCCAAGCACTTGCAAGTATGCAATCAAAGCATCGATTTCAGTCATATTTGCTAGCTGGGCGGGCCCGTTAGCGATTTCTTCGTCTGAATAGGGATGGCCTAGTAAACGTAAGGCTTCCATTTTGCTTATAATGCTATCAGTTTCTGCTGGTGCCTCGGCTAACCAAGGGAGGCTTGGCATATTTGATTCAGGCACCAAATCACGAGGATTGATTAAATGTATACGATGCCATTCATCAGAGTAACGGCCACCAACGCGTGCCAAATCAGGACCTGTTCGTTTCGAACCCCACTGGAACGGGCGGTCGTAAACTGATTCACCTGCAACTGACGGAGGGCCATATCGCAACACTTCATCAGCGAAAGGTCTAACCATCTGTGAGTGACAGTTGTAACAACCTTCACGAATGTAGATGTCGCGGCCCGCTAGCTGAACCGCTGTGTAAGGTTTAACGCCTGGTGCTGGTTCTGTCGTTTGTGTTTGAAACATCAGCGGAACGATTTCAACCAAACCGGCAACACTAATTACTAGGGCAATTAATACACCAAGTAGTGCGCTGTTCTTTTCAATAGTTTGATGATTCATTATGCTGCCTCCTTGTTGGATGCTTCGTTGTCTAACTCGGAAGAACCGATGGTTTTAATTACGTTATATGCCATCATCAACATACCAACCAAGAACATTAATCCACCAAGTACACGTACGACATAGTAGGGGTAGCTAGCTTTGATACTTTCAATGAAAGTATATGTCAGCGTACCGTCGTCACCCATGTCTCTCCACATTAGGCCTTGCATTACACCAGCGATCCACATTGATGCTATATAAAGTACTACACCAATTGTTGCGATCCAGAAATGACTGTTTATCAGCGATTCGCTATACATGCGCTTTTTGTTAAATAGCTCAGGAACAAGCATGTAAACGGAACCGATAGTAATAAAAGCAACCCAACCAAGCGCACCTGAATGAACGTGCCCAACTGTCCAGTCAGTATAGTGAGATAGTGCGTTGACGGTTTTTATCGACATCATTGGCCCTTCAAAGGTCGACATGCCATAGAACGATAGGGATACAATCAGGAACTTAAGGATCGGGTCAGAGCGTAACTTATCCCATGCGCCAGATAGCGTCATGATACCGTTGATCATACCACCCCATGACGGAGCTAATAGAACCAAGGAGAACACCATACCAAGTGACTGGGCCCAGTCTGGTAGAGCAGTGTATTGCAAATGGTGCGGACCAGCCCACATGTAAATAGAGATCAAAGCCCAGAAGTGTACAACTGATAATCTATAGGAGTATACAGGGCGATTCGCACGCTTTGGAACGAAGTAGTACATCATGCCTAAAAACGCCGCAGTTAGGAAAAAGCCAACAGCATTGTGTCCATACCACCACTGAGTCATTGCATCGGTTGCACCCGAAAAGACAGGGTAGGAATGAGTCAGGCTAGTAGGAATAGATAAGTTGTTAACGATATGAAGTACCGCTACAGCGATAATGAACGCTGCATAGAACCAGTTAGCAACGTAGATATGCGAAACGTTTCGCTTTACCAACGTGCCGAAGAATACAACACCATAGCTAACCCAAACGATTGCAATGAGTAGGTCTATTGGCCAGATTAGCTCTGCATACTCTTTGCCTTGCGTAAAACCAAGAGGCAGAGTGATTGCTGCTAATACAATGATTAACTGCCAACCCCAAAAGGTAAACTTCGCCAGACCAGGCGCGAACAGTGTCGTATGACATGTCCTTTGGACTATGTAATAAGAGGTTGCAAAGAGTGCACAACCACCAAACGCAAAGATTACTGCATTCGTATGTAAAGGCCGCAAGCGGCTAAAAGTTAAATACGGTAAATCGAAATTTAGTGCGGGCCATGCAAGTTGCGCGGCGATAAGCACACCGACAAGCATTCCGACAATTCCCCAGACTACCGTCATAATGGTGAATTGCCGAACTACTCCATAATCGTAGTTCTTAGGTTGAATAGGCGTTTGATTCATATGATTCACGTTCCTTATTATTTGCCAAAAGTTGGAAGCAAGCCGATTCTGTAGCGCCTCTACCTACTTTGCCTTGATGTATGTCAAGTGGGGTATATATTTATTCCTTTTATCAAGTGCTTAAGGGGTGGGGTTGATATACATCAAAGTGGGTAGTTTAGATTTTGTACAATTAACTAAAATTGAGAACTGATTGCTATTTTAGTTATGGCCTTTATAGCTTTCTGTAAATGAAATTCGTTATCATTGCTTACGCATTTGAATAACAACAAAACTGCAGCATTCTTCAAATTTGCTATACAAAGTCATCGTCAGCGCCTTGCCCAACTAATTGAATGGATCCTACTTTTGCAAAATTATCTCTCTAGTCTTAATTCCTTTTTCGAGCGAGCTCCGGATTATCTACTTAAGCGCCGTTTGTTTGTCGTCAGCCTCTTCTTTGTTATCTCTGCGGCTTTTATTTACGCAATGGTCACTAAGTTTACGATGGATATGTCCCTCGAAAGCTGGTTCAAAGATGATGATCCAACTAAAGTTTCTTTAGATAAATATCGACAGCAGTTTGGCAGTGATGACGGCATCTATATTGTTTACGAAGCTCAGGATGGAAATGTTTTCTCATCAAAATCTGTAGCCACTATTAGGGCCTTTCACCAGCAGCTCGATGACCACCGGCTTGGACTAAGCAGCGAAGATGTTTCTCCAGAATTTGATCGTGGAATACTTCAGCGAATTGATCAAATTGACAGTTTGTACAATGCGCGGTATCAGGTAGCAGATAAAGACACGCTTATCTCTAAGAAATTGTACGCTCAGGATTATCCAACTAGCGATCTCGAGCTAGAGCAACGAAAATCTATTGCGCTAGGGCAGGACGCTTTTAAGTTAGCGTACTTTTCGCCAGATCATAGATTCGGCGGTATTCGTATAAAAACCGATTTTGGCGTTATCTCTTCCTCAGAACCCCAGGTTGACGAAGGTGTTGATTTACTCCAAGGCGATGAATTTGAGTTTGATGACGCAGCAGTTGAGATAGTGTCAACGGAGCTCAGTGATGAGCCTATTGATTTTGAAGAAATGAGTATGGATGAGTACTTAGTTTTTATGACGTCTCTGCGTACCGTTGCTGCAAAGCCTGAATTCGCTCATTTCAGTTTCCACTTTACAGGCAACGCCGCCATGATGGAGTTTGCCATGAACAATATGGCTCAAGCGTCGATGTTAATGGGCTTAATGCTATTGGCCGTTGTTACCTTGCTGTGGATACTGTTTCGCTCTTTTTCAGCTGTCGTTTGGCCGGTCGTTGTGATTTCGTTTTCGGCCTTCTGGTCTATAGGTTTTCTGAGCGCAATTGGCGTTACTTTGTCGACAATGGTGAGTCTGTCATTCATGTTGATACTGGCCGTTGGAACTGCTGACTGTGTACATGTGCTGAGCGCATATATGCTATACAGACAAGAAGGTGAGGAGCATCGCCCTGCGATGCGAATGGCCTATCGCAAAACCGGCATCCCTATATTTTTAACAACCATCACGACCATGGCGGGTATGATGGCCCTGATGATTAGCGATCTACCTCAAATAGCCATCTTTGGTTTAAATTCTGCCCTAGGTGTCGGTGTAGCTTTCATTTTTACATTATTTCTTTTACCTGTACTACTAGATCTCTGGCATCCGTATCATCTGAAAGCGTCCAAGAAAGCCGAGGCAAAGAAGAGCAAGTATGCGTCGGGTGGAGGTGCAGGAAGAGCAAGTTCGCTTCAACACTTCCTTGATAAAATACCCGCGTACATTAAAAGAAAGAGTAAAGTTGTCACGCTTTGTTATATCGCGCTTTTCGGCTTGTTTGTAATTGGTACGCTTCAAGTAAAAATTGACTCAAATTTAGTCGAATTGGCAAAAGAAGATGCACCGATTCGGGTTACTTACGATTTGGTCGACAAGGAGATGATGGGGGCACAGAATCTCGAGTTTATTGTTGACATGAAATCGTCTGATGCGCTTAAAGAACCGGCAGTACTTAAGGTGATTGATGCCTTCCAGGCTCACTTGGTCGAAACCTACCCTGACAGCGTTGTTAAAACCTTTTCTTTGGCTGATTTCGTAAAAGATACAAATAAGGTAATGCATGAAGGGGACCCCACTTATGATCGCGTGCCGGAAGACCCAGTTCTAGCGGCGCAGCTTCTTTACCTCTTTGATAATGCCAACAGCCGAGACCGAAGAAATGTTGTAAGCGATGACTACTCCAAGACTCATATTTCAGCTCAATTGCGGAACAAGGGCTCGTTCGAATACACCCATTTCTTTGAGCAGGTTCAACTTGACCTAGATCGTTATTTTGAACCTTTAAAGGCTCAGTATCCAGATCTTGAAGTAAGTGTTACAGGTCAGTTAGCCTTAATGATGGAGTTAATCGATCACATCAGCTGGGCACAAATCAAGAGTTTCGCTTTTGCACTGGTTATTATCACGATCTTGTTAATATTCTCTTTAGGTTCTGTGCAAGCAGGGTTGATTTCAATGATTCCTAATCTCCTGCCAGCATTCTTTACCTTCGGTCTGATGGGCTTGCTAGATATACCTTTAGATACGGACACGTTGATTATTGCTCCCTTAATTATTGGTATTGCCGTGGATGACACTATTCACTTTGTTGCACATTATCGAGATGCGTGGTTTGAACTTGGTGATGTTGACGCGGCTCTTAAAAGCACCATCTCAGAAGTTGGCCAGGCGGTAACATTTACTACCCTAGTCTTAGGGATTGGCTTTTCAATGCTTGCCTTCTCAGACTATATGGGACTGGCAAAAACCGGTATTTTTGGTTCATTATCAATCGTAGTTGCTTTGTCTTCAGACTTACTATTACTGCCTGCCTTGATAAGCTGGCTAAAACCAGATTTAGGGCGGAAAAAACATATGGCAGCGCTTGTTCGTCAAGAGGAGGTCGGCGCATGAAAACGATAAGCTTTAAGGTCTCGGCCTTGGTGATGCTAATTGCATTTAGCACACTGTCTCAAGCTGCTAATGATGCGAAAAGTATTATGGAAAAAGTGGATGTAGTTCAGCGAGAAACGGCTGATATGAACTTAAGTCTATCGACACTTTCTTCTTGTCCTTTTCAAATCAAGAGCAAGAAAGTGTCGTGCACCGAGTCAAAACGAATCAAACGATTTGAATCCTACAGCATTCAGGCTGGCGTTAATAAAAAAGACAGCAAAGCTATCTCTATCATTCTAGAACCCGCCCGCGAAAAAGGTGTGGGCATGCTGACATATAGCTACGAAGATGATTCAAGAGATACCGAGTCTTGGTTATACCTGTCTGCCTTGGGGAAGGTGAAACGAATGGTGAGTGGCTCATCTGATGATCAAGAACCAGTCGCTTTCTTTGGTTCTGAGTTTACAACAGAAGATATGGAAAGTGGCAAAACTGATGAATATGACTACAAGATTTTGCAAGAAGGAAAGTACGGTCAAACTCAAGTTTGGGTTATAGAAGCGAAACCAAAGCCTGTGCGTCTAAGAAAGACTAACTATAGCAAGCTACTTCTATGGATTGATAAAGAAAAATTTGTAGCGCTTAAAGTGCAAGGTTACGACAAGCATGGCAAGCTTTACAAACGCACTCTGATGAAAAAATACGAGAAGCTGTCCGGGAAGTGGCTAGCGCGTGAAATTACGGTCTTTAATCTGCAATCTAAGCGCTTATCAACCATCGTAAATGAACAAGTTGTTCTTGGCGTTGCGCTAGATGAAGCGTTTTTGACCCAGCGTAGCCTCAACGATTTTGCCTTCCGTGAACAGCATTTGTCGAAACTGAGAAAGCACTTTAAGTGATAGTTACACTAATGCTTAGATTCCTACTAGTCACTTATTTGCTCTCATATTGTGGCCTTGCTATATGTGAAGACTTACTAGAGCAGGATGAGGTCTACGATGATACTAGCTTACTTGCTGAAGAATCACTGTTACTTAGCGATGAATTCGAACTAGGCGAAGACTCTCACGAAAGGCCAGGTTCGTCTTCAGCTATGCTCATAGATATATTTAGCGTGTCTGTCACGCGTGAATTGGCATACGGTCGGCATGTTGAACAGTCAAATATTGGTATGAGGCTTGAGCTGGATACACCCCTTTGGTCGGGTGCGTATGCACGTATAGATTATGAGGTAACACACTTTTTCTCTCCAGAGAATCTATCTCGTGACTATGGAGAGTCCTATACGAATAGAGAGTTAAATGAAGCCTGGTTGCAGGTAAGTTTTTCGGATTGCGTTGCAAAGCTTGGACGTCAAACCTTGTTCTGGGGGCGAGTAGAGGGTGCTAATGCGCTTGATGTCATATCACCAGTTGACTTCACTAAACCCTTATTGACTGATTTTAGTGATATCAGACTCTCGTCAGAGATGGCTCTTTTTCGCTGCTATCAAAACGATCTTACAGCTGAGCTGTTCTATCAAGAAGATGCTCTGTTGAATCGTTTCTCTCATTTCGAAAGCGAATTAGAACGTATTGCCAGATCAGGGATGGGCGACGAATGGGGAGGGCGTTTAAGTTTGGCTAAGCAGGCTTTTGATCTCTCGTTAAGCTATGCCCGCCTGTATGCTAATCATTTCTCCATACTAATCGATAAGAATACTTTTCAAAGCACACCTTATAGTCAGCGTTACGAACTCTATGGGCTTTCGCTGGGTATCAATCAGGGAAGCATTATGTACGAGCTTGATTTGGCCTATAAAACAAATCAACTCTCTTCAGTATATGCGCTGAGTGGTCGGCCTGAAAACTTAGAAAACAGGCTTGAAATTGCGCTAGGTTTTGAATATCTAAGTGCCGCTAATCATCAAGTGAATGCTGGTGTATGGCGTTTTAAAAGTCTAGAGCAAGATACGAATCGTACCATCTATAACGAGATCTGGAATGTTTCATGGAGCAAGGAGTACTTTAATGATGTGCTCGGCTTGAGTGTGCTTGGGGCTTGGTCTACTGTCTCTGAGCTATTTGTGTTGAATCTGGCATCTGAGTATGACTTTAATGACTATGTTCAGTTATCTCTTGCGCTTAGCTATGCCAGCAAAAGCGGCTCAAATGACCCAGTTTATCCTGATTCAAAACTTAGCAGCACCTTTAAAATAGAAGCCCAATTCTAGCGATTTCTAATTGCTTAGCGAGCTCCCACTTATCTCGCATTGTTAGTAATTTCCTCTTAGTTTTTATTAATGCACCGCAGTTTTATGCGCATGTAACATTTCTAACCTAAACTTAAGGCTAGATGCGATTATAAAATAAAAATATTTGGATAATATGATGGAAGCCAGATCTGTAAAAACGATTGAAGATGCGAAGCATATTGTAAATCTTCGTGGAATAAAGCATGTCAAAGTTGGTCTTTTCGATATAGACGGCGTGATGCGCGGTAAATATATGAGCAAAGATAAGTTCTTTGCTGGGCTCGACAAGGGTTTTGGTTTTTGCGATGTTGTTTTGGGCTGGGACTCGAAAGATCAGTTATACGACAATGTCAGTTACACTGGCTGGCATACAGCCTACCCAGATGCCTCTGTACGAATTATTCCCGAAAGCTGTAGGGAGATTCCTTTTGAGCAAGGTACTTTACTTTTTATTTGTGAATTCGTAGGTGCCGCGGCAGTGCTCTGTCCGCGCAATCTTTTGAATAGGATATTACAAAAAGCAGACTCAATGGGCTTTTCTGCCAATGCAGCGCTAGAGTATGAATTCTTTCTATTTAACGAAACCCCAAAAAGCGTAAGAGAAAAAGGCTTTCGAAACCTTGAGCCTTTTACGCCGGATAACTTTGGTTACTCTGTTTTAAGGGGAAGCGTTCATCACGACTTATATGCACAAATCCTTGGGCTTGCGGAGGAAATGGATTTTCCGATTGAAGGTCTACATACAGAAACCGGGCCAGGTGTTCTTGAGGCTGCGATAGCTGTTGATACCGCACAAAATGCCGCCGATAAAGCGTCGCTATTTAAAACTTTCATTAAAGTATTGGCCCAAAAAAATGAATTGATGGCCACCTTTATGGCTAAGTGGTCGGCCGACTACCCAGGCCAAAGCGGCCATATTCATATTTCCTTAAACGATGCGAAGACAAATGAGTCAGTCTTTTTTGATCAAAGTAAAGATTATTCGATGAGTGATACTCAAAGGCATTTCGTTGCGGGTCAGCAGTTATTGATGCCAAAGTTCTTGTCATTGATTGCGCCAACGGTTAATAGTTATACGCGACTAATTCCAGGCTTTTGGGCGCCAACCGATGCTACATGGGGCGTTGAGAATCGTACTTGCTCGCTGCGCGTTATACCTGGTTCAGCGAAGTCGCAGAGAGTCGAGTATCGTTTAGGCTCGGCAGATGGTAACCCGTATCTAACCTTGGCAGCGGCGCTTGCTTCAGGTTTGTATGGTATCGAGCACAAACTTGAACCGACACCAATGGTTGTTGGTGATGCGTATTCACAAACGCATCCCAGCGCATTAAAACTTCCTGCAACACTTTGGGAGGCGGCGCAAGCTCTAAAGGAGTCTAAAGAGGCGAGAGGCCTATTTGGCGATGCCTTTGTAGAGCATTTTGCATCGAGCCGAGAATGGGAAGAGCGAGAGTTTCGCAAGCACATTAGTGACTGGGAAATGGACCGGTATTTCGAGATTATTTAACTAGAAGACATATTATGGCTAGAAAACTGAAAACCTATTCGCCAATTGATGGCTCTCTATATGTTCAAAGAGAGTTGGTTGGCGAAGAGCAGATGCTTGAAGCGGTGCTGCTTGCAGATAAAGCGCAAGATGACTGGGCTTTGGTACCCTTGGAAAAAAAGAAGCACATTTGTTCGTTAGCTGTAGAGTGCTTTGAAGAAAAAAAAGAGCTTATAGCTGAAGAGCTATGTTGGCAAATGGGACGACCGATACGATATGCAGAAGGCGAAGTTTCCAGTTTTGCAGCACGCGCCCGTCATATGATCTCAATATCTGATCGATGCCTTGCGTCAAACGAGGTTGACGATAAGCCTGGGTTTAAGCGCTTCATTAAAAAGTGTCCGGTTGGAACGGTAGCAGTTCTAGCACCATGGAATTACCCTCTACACACACCGATCAACTCTATTATTCCAGCTTTATTAGCTGGTAACTCGGTGATCCTAAAGCATTCAGCCCAAACACCTTTGTGCGGTGAACGTATTGTAGAGGCTTTTGCCGACGCGGGTCTTCCTCAGGGCGTATTACAATGCCTTCATATGAGTCATGACACAGCCAAGACTATGCTGGAGCAACCTTCCATAAAGGCTGTGACCTTTACTGGTTCTGTCGAGGCCGGTAAAGATATTGAAAAAGCATGTGCAGGTAGGTTTATTAACCTAACGCTTGAGTTAGGGGGCAAGGATCCGGCCTATATTCGTAGTGATGCTGACCTTGAATATGCTGTTGAATCAACTGTAGATGGTGCTTTCTTTAATTCCGGTCAGTCGTGTTGTGGGCTCGAACGGATTTATGTTCATCAGTCAATTTATAGTGCGTATGTCGAGCGCTTTGTAGAGCTTACTCGGGAGTATGTCCTGGGTTGCTCAAATGATCAGGCAACGACGCTTGGTCCGGTAGTCAATGCTTCGGCGGCAGCAAGAATACGCAAACAGATTCAAGGCGCAATTGATTCAGGTGCCAAAGCCAATATCGATGTCACAAATTTCCCTCTTGATCAGAATGGTACGGCCTATCTAGCACCTCAAGTGCTGACGAATGTTGATCACTCGATGTCAGTAATGCGTGATGAGACCTTTGGTCCAGTTGTGGGGATAATGGCTGTTAGCTCCGATGAAGAAGCAGTAAAGCTTATGAACGACAGTGACCTGGGATTGAGTGCAGCTATTTATAGCAATGACCTAGAGGCTGCGACTGCGCTAGGCGAAAAGATTGAGACGGGTACTTTTTTTGTTAATCGCTGTGATTTTCTAGATCCCGAATTGGTGTGGACAGGGGTGAAAAATACCGGGCGTGGTTACTCTTTGTCTGTGCACGGCTTTGATAATTACATCCAACTAAAGTCTTACCATATAAAATCTATTTGAGAGTAATTGACTATGCATATATTGGAGGGGAACTGGAACTACCCGAATCAGATTATTTCGGGCGCCGGTCGTTTGGCTGAGCTCGCTACTCAGTGCCAGGAAAAGGGATTTGAACATCCTTTAATCGTGACGGATCCCGGTCTTTCGAGCTTACCTATTTGTGATGAACTCAAGCAGACACTTGAGCGCGCAAACATTAAGTTTGATGTTTATGATCAGGTATCAGCCAACCCGAATCAAGAAGATGTGTGCCGCGGTGTTGAGCAGTTTAAACGCTCAAAGCATGACTCAGTAATCGCTTTTGGTGGTGGCTCAGCACTTGATGCAGCAAAAGCAATTGCTTTAATGGTTGGGCAAGAGCTACCTATTTGGGAGTTTGAGGATGTTGGCGATAACTGGTGCAAGGTAAAGGAGGAGGGTGTTGCACCTGTTATTGCAATTCCTACAACAGCTGGAACAGGTTCAGAGGTTGGTCGTGCTTCTGTCATTACTGATTCAGAAAAACACCTAAAGAAGATTATATTCCACCCAAAGATGCTACCAGTGCTAGTGATATTGGACCCCAACGTAACGACAGGTTTGCCAGCTAAAATTACCGCTGCAACGGGCTTGGATGCCTTATCACATTGCCTTGAAGCTTTTTGCTCACCTTCTTACCACCCGATGGCTGAGGGTATTGCGCTTGAAGGTATGCGCCTGATTAAAGAAAATCTCCAGCTTGCATACGAAAATGGCGATAACCTAGAAGCGCGGATGCATATGCTGGTTGCTTCAAGTATGGGGGCTGCAGCGTTCCAGAAAGGTTTGGGAGCGATGCATGCTATCGCACATTCTATAGGTGCAACATATGGTGCGCATCATGGTCTTCTAAATGCTATTTTGATGCCTTATGTCCTCGAAGAGAATTATAGTGAAATCAAAACAAAGCTCGGGCGCGCCGCGAGATATCTTGACCTAGACGGAGGTTCCGCAGACTCGTTTATTTCTTGGGTCCACCAACTTCGAGCAGACCTTGGTATACCACGTACCTTAGATGAAATCGGTATCAACTTAGGCGATGTACAAAAATTAGCTGCCATGTCTGTTGAAGATCCTTCAGCTGGTGGCAACCCTATCCAGCTGTCGTCAGCTGATTATGCGCGCTTGATCGGAAATGCCATTCAAGGCGTAAATGAAACGCCTGGGGAAGGGGCGTAGGCTGCATAATGGATAACTATAAAGTCGCCATTTTGCAGTGTGATGACGTGCTAGATAAGTTCCGGACCGACTTCGGAAACTATCCGGGTATGGTTGAAGATTGCTTTACGCAGGTCTCGCATAGCTTAGAGTTTTTTACTTATGATGTGCGTAAAGGTGAATATCCTAAACAGATACAGGATTTTCGTTTTTATGTGATCACTGGGAGCAAAGCCAGTGTCTACGATAATGAGTTCTGGATAAGTAAATTAGTAGAGTTTGTGCAATGTCTGGATCGAGTATCGATACCTGTGTTTGGAATCTGCTTTGGTCATCAGATCATGGCTTTAGCAAAGAATTGTTCGGTTGAGAAATCTTCTAAAGGTTGGGGTGTAGGTGTTTCAAGTAATGAATTAACCAAGTGCGCCTATGACTTAGGCTTTGAGGGAAATGCCCTTAATATGATTGTTAGCCATCAAGATCAAGTCCAGAATATACCGCAAGAATCCAAGCTTCTAGCGACAAGTGATTTTTGTCCATACTTTGCCGTTCAATGGAGTGATTCCTTGATTAGTATCCAAGGGCACCCGGAATGGACTTGTGAATACTCTGAAGCCTTAATGAATGATCGTCGCGACCGAATCCCTGCTAATACAATTGAGGCTGGTCTAGAGTCCTTAGCGAAACCTCTGGATAACAGGGGTTTCCTAAGTGTAATTTCGAAATTTTTACTTCAGAAAGCGTGATGTTGGTTTTGGTGGCTGTTAATGTGCGTGACTTATCGGCAAGGTAGTTAGGGTGTCATTTAGCTCGCTTGAAACTGCCTGGTTTCTACCATTCAATTTTGCACTATATAGTGCCTTGTCTGCTCGCTCTTTCAGGCTATCAAGGGTTTCACTTTGAATGAAGGTCGAGGTACCAGCACTAATGGTTACAGGGATAATTTTGCCCTTATATAGGTAGGTGTGTTGCTCTACGCTCTGCCTGATTCGATCAGCAATTTTTAAAGCTTGATTGGCATCTGTATCATCTAGAATTAATACGAACTCTTCGCCACCGTAGCGAAAACACAAATCACTTCCACGCGCGCACTTTTTGATTGTCGCTGCAAGGTCGCGAAGGACGCTATCACCGGCTAGGTGTCCGTATGTATCGTTGACGTGTTTAAAATGATCAATATCAAGCATGAGAACGGAAAGAGGGGTGTTGTGACGTGTCGCTAGCTCTGCCTCTCTGTGTAAGCTGGCATCAAGTGCGCGTTTATTGCCGCAACCCGTTAACTCATCTCTAAGCGCTGATTGAAGTGCTGCTTGATATAGTTTTGCATTTCGTAAAGGAAATACCAAGGTGCTAGCCAGGCGCTCGATAATGGAAAGTTCTTCTTCAAGAAAGCGCTTCTTTCTAGAAAAGGTAATTGCGCCTAATTCTGTTTCGTCCATGGTGAGGTTGTACTGGCAAGAATGTACACCAGATTTATCACCAATTGTGATAGGGCTCTGATTGGAAGCTTCATGTTTCATTTGATCAAATGACACCAAAGTCTGGACTTCACTCGCAAACATATGAATGATGTCACTACAATCTAGCGTGGTTTGGAGGCGGCGAGTTAAGCGAGAAATAATATCGTTATTGTCGCTAATTGATTTATTTAGATCGCGATAGGTAGATACTATCTTAGCCTTATTAAAATCAATTGTTGTATCGTTTCGTTCGTTACCGCTCATCGTATGGCTCCACAATAATGTTCCAGTATTGTTAATTAATACAAATTGTGGGCCAAGCCAGAAAAACAGCTTATAAACAATGCTTTAGATGTGATTGAACAAACTATTGACGCGATTTGTTGCGTTGCGGCTTGCCGGTTCGTCAAAAAAATGTCTCAATATTCGGCCTCTAAAGGCCGTCACGGCAGTGCGTCGCCACTTGCTTCGTCGATATTCTCAACATATTGATAGAAATAGCGCCTTGAACCGTAGATAATAGCGAAAATTTTTGAAAACCCATTTATTAGTTTTGGAGCACTTTCTGAGCAATGCGCTTAAAGTCCATTAAGTTAGCCGGATTTAAATCTTTCGTAGATGCGACGACGGTTCCTTTTTCTACCAATATGACCGCTATCGTTGGGCCTAACGGGTGTGGTAAATCAAACATTATCGACGCTGTTCGTTGGGTGATGGGTGAAAGTTCGGCAAAGAACCTTCGTGGCGAGTCGATGACTGATGTTATCTTTAATGGCTCTACCGGTAGACAGCCCGTCGGACAAGCATCGATCGAGTTGTTGTTCGAAAATCAGGAAGGCAAGCTGAGTGGTGAGTATGCTTCATTCACTGAGATATCAATAAAGCGGAAGGTCACAAGAGAAGGTAGCTCTCAATACTACTTAAATGGCACTAAGTGCCGAAGAAGAGATGTTACTGATATTTTCCTCGGTACGGGAATGGGGCCTCGATCTTACGCAATTATTGAGCAGGGGATGATATCCCGCTTAATCGAGTCCAAGCCTGAAGAGCTTCGCGTATATCTCGAGGAAGCAGCAGGAATATCCAAATATAAAGAGCGTCGCAGAGAGACAGAAAACCGTATGCGTCGAACTCAGGACAATCTTGATCGCTTGGCCGATATTCGTGAAGAACTTGGTAAGCAGCTTCAGCACCTTAAACGGCAAGCAAATGCAGCTGAACGTTATACTGAATTCAAGAAAGAAGAACGTCTACTCTCTGCAAAACTTCATTTTGTATATTGGGATCTTCTCGATCAGGACCTATCGGGCAAGTCCGATCTGTCTGTTAAATATGAAAAAGAAATAGAAGATGCCGTTATTGCTAAGAATAGCAATGAAAACAAAGTGGATGTGCTGCGTACTGAACTTGAAGACAAGCAAGAGGTATTCAATAAGTTTCAGGCAAAATTTTATCAGTCTGGCGGTGAGATTGCTGCGCTAGAGCAAAAACTTAAGTTTATTAAGAGCCGCCAGCTCGAGCAGGAGCAACAGGTTAGTCGGCTTAAAGAGGAAATTGCTGAAATTGACGAGGTATTGTCCGCTGACCATGAAACACATGAGCTTGTGCTAGCGGATCTAGAAGAAATTGAAGCGGTATTTATTGAGCTTCAGGAGCAGCTTGAGCAATCCTCTTTCGAGCTGGAAATGCGCGAATCTGACATGGAATCCTGGCAACTTCGGTGGGATCAATTTAACCAGGACTCTGCAAATGCTCAAAAAAGCGCAGAGCTTGAGCAAGCTAAGATCCAGCAAACAGAAGAACGAATTCAAGAGCTCGAAATACGGCATGAACGCCTATCTCACTCCTCTATTGATGTGCAGCGAAGTATTGAAGAGCTAGATCATGGTCAATGGGAAGAGGAGCAGTTGATAGTAGATGAAAAACTATTAAGCTCTCAGCAGGAAGTTGATGACATATTGCCTAAAATTGAGCAACAACAAGACAAGATTGAATCACTAAGCGATCAGAAGTCTATCTTGCATGCAAAGATATCGGAGCAGAAAGCTGTCCTCGCTTCGCTTGTAACACTTCAAGAATCTGTCTTGGGTGATGATTCTAGCGTTTCTGCGCAAAAGCGGCAGATGGGTATTGATCAGCTGCCATTGCTGATGAATGAGCTTAAGGTCACTTCAGGTTGGGAAATTGCTGTTCAGCAAGCGCTTCATGATTGGATGAACTCTTTGGTTTCCGACGGCGTAGCAACGGATCTTATTCTGAATTGCGAAACATCAACTCTGGAAGGTTCTGTTACCTTATTAGATAAGGATAAAAATGGATCAAACTCTAATGTTGTAGCAAAATCTGGATCACTTGCTCAATATGTTGAAGGTGCACCGTCTCAAGTAATTTTAATACTAAACGATATCAAAGTTGCTGATTCAAAAGAGCAAGCACAGCTTGCTATTGCTACACTGGCGGAGCACGAGTCTGTTATATGTACTGATGGCCTTTGGTTTGGTCAAACATGGGCAAGAGTATACAGGCCCGGTGATACCGAGGCAGGCGTTCTTGAGCGTGCAAATGTTATCGCAAAAATAAAGAAAGCTATTCCAGCGCTAGAGGAGCAGCTTGATGCCGTTAATCTTCAACTTGAAGCCAATAAAGATGCTCTACATCAATATCGTAAAGACTTAGAGTCTTTCGAGGTATCTATTAAAACGCTGACCAATGAGAAAGCTCGAATAGCTGGTCAGCAAGGAGCAGATAAAGCCAAGCTAGATCAATTCAATCTCCAGCTAAAACGAAACGATGAAGATATCAAGGAGTTGTTAGATCAGCTTGAACAGTATCGTGAGCAACTTGCTGAATCGCGCGAAATCTGGAATGAAGCGCTGCTATCGCTTGATGAGTTCACTGAGCGCAAAGCAGTTCTTAGCGAAGAAAGAGAGCGTGTTCAATCTCAGCTAGAGATGTATAGAGCTCAGTCTCGCGAAGCGCAAAATTCAGTACATCAGAAACAAATTGAACAACAGCAAAAGCTTAGTCAGGTAAACTCCCTAAAACAAACTATTGAGAGGCTAGGCAAAGAGTTAAGTTATAAGAAGCAACGAATTACTGAGCTTAATAATAGCGAACATTACGAAGATGAGTCCTTAGAGGACTTGTCTATGCAGCTTGAAGGTCTCTTGGAATCCCGGCTAATTGCAGAAGAGCGACTGAATGAAGCGCGAAAATCCGTTGAAAGCGTTAGTATTAGCTTGCGCGAGGAAGAGGGCGCTCGCGTTAAGTTTGAAGGTGCAATACAGTCAGCAAGAGAAAAGCTCGAAGCAATCAGGATGGATACTCAAGCGCTATCCATTAATAAGAAAAACCTCGAAGAGAGGATTCTTGAGGATGGATTCGAAATTGATGCGCTTAGTTCACAAATTCACGCAGGCGACAACGAAGCAAATTTGAAGGCAGCTTTGGAGCAATTAGGGCAAAGAATTCAGCGCCTTGGTTCGATTAACCTTGCTGCTATTGATGAATTTAAGGTTCAGAACGAGCGAAAGCAGCATTTGGATGAGCAGAATGATGAACTTGTCGATGCGCTAGATACGCTTGTGGATGCGATTAAAAAGATAGATAAAGAAACACGCACCCGCTTCAAGCAAACATATGACCAAGTAAACGAAGGCTTGCAGCGCCTCTTTCCGAAGATATTCGGTGGTGGCAACGCGTATCTTGAATTAACTGATGACAACTTGCTGGAAACTGGTGTCATGATTATTGCGCGTCCACCAGGAAAGAAAAATGCCACGATTCACCTTCTTTCTGGGGGTGAGAAGTCTCTAACTGCTATCGCGCTTATCTTTGCTATTTTTGAGCTGAATCCGGCACCTTTCTGTATGCTGGACGAAGTAGATGCCCCGCTTGATGATGCAAACGTTGGCCGCTTTGCCAGAATGGTAAAGGAGATGTCTTCTCAAGTGCAGTTTATCTATATCTCTCATAACAAGGTGTCTATGGAAAAAGCAGACCAGCTTATGGGTGTGACGATGCATGAGCCTGGCGTTTCCAGGCTAGTCTCTGTTGATAT